>DASSXM010000065.1:0-13744 GCA_035703805.1 Gaiellaceae bacterium
AGGGGTCGACGGTTCGAGTCCGTCAGAGGGCTTCTGCTCGGCGGCCATCAGCGCTTGCTCTCCCCGACTTCGATCAAGTGGCCGTCCGCCGCCGACGTTGATGATGATCCAGCTGTTCGCGAGCGCGACGATCGTCGGCTCGCCCGCGAGCACGATCTCGCCGCCGAGAACGTCGCTGTAAAAGCGGGCGGCGCGTTCGACGTCCTCGGCGACGATGAAGTGGGTGAGCGCGATTCCGTCGCTCAGCGTCGGAAGGCTTGCCATGGTTGTAGTCCTCTCATTCGGGCTCGAGGGCGGGAGTCAGCACGGTTACGGGATGGGCTGGGAGCAGTAGCAGGGCGCCGATCGCGGCTGCGGCGCTGACGCCTGCCGCGACGAGGCAGCCGGCGCTGAAGCCGTGGAAGAAGGCGTTGGAGGCGGCGGCGTGGACGGCGTTCGCGAGTGCGGGGTGGCCACCACGGCTCGTCTGGCCGGCGAGCTCGAACGCGCGGCCGACGGAGTCATGGGCGGTGCGCGCGTCCTGCGGAGTCAGCGCTGCTGGAAGCTTGTCGCTCAACCGGTTGTTGTAGAGCGAGACGTAGACACTCCCGATCACGGCGATGCCGAGGGTGCTGCCGAGCAATCGGGTGGCGTCGTTGACGGCGGAGCCGATGCCGGCCTTGGCCTTCGGCACGACCCCCATGATCGCTTCGGTCGCGGGTGCGCTGACGAGGCCCACGCCGCTCCCGCCGAGCAGCATCTGGCCGACGATCTCGTAGTAGCTCGTTGCTGTGTCTGCGGTGGAGACCCAGGCGAAGAAGACGGCGAAGAAGAGCAGACCAAGGGTGACGACCTGCTTGGTGCCGAAGCGAACGGCGAACTGCGTCCCGAGCACCGACATGATCCCCACGGCGAACGCGACCGGCAACAGGCGGACACCCGTGGAGAGCGGCCCGTAGCCCTTGAGGAACTGGAAGTACTGGGTGATCAGGAAGCTGAAGCCTGTTATCCCGAAGAAGGCGATGGTGACGGAACCGCTGGCGGCGGTGAAGCGAAGGTTGCGGAAGAGGCTGACGTCGAGCATCGGTTCCGCTGCGCCGCGCTCCCGGAGGATGAAGACGGCGAACAGCGCCGCTGCGACCGCGAAGCCTGCGAGGGTGCGGCCGCTGCTCCACCCGTGGTTGGGGGCTTCGATCAGCGTGTAGGTCAGCAGGGCGATCGCGGCGCTCGAGAGCACGAGTCCCGGGAAGTCGGTCCTGTGCGCGCCCGGATCGCGTGAGGTCGGGACGCTCCACGCGACGAGCGCGGCGGTGACAGCGGCGACGGGTGCCAGCGCGAAGAAGATGCTCGACCAGCTGAATTGCTCGAGCAGCCCGCCGCCGACGATCGGGCCGAGCGCGATCGCAATACCCGCCGTGGCGCCCCATAGCCCGATCGCCTTGGCGCGCTCGGCGCGCTCGGTGTACACGTTCGAGATCAGCGAAAGGGTGGTCGGGAAGATCATCGCGGCACCGAGACCCATGAAGCTGCGGGCGGCGATCAGCTGGCCGGCGGAGCCGGTGAAGCCTCCGGCGATGCTCGCCGCTCCGAACACGACGAGGCCGGCGAGCAGGAATCCCTTGCGGCCGAGGCGGTCGCTGAGGCTGCCGGCGGCCAGCAGCAACGACGCGAACAGCAGGTTGTAGGAGTCGACGACCCACTGCAACTGCGAGTTCGAGGCATGCAGCTCGCGAACAAGCGTCGGAAGGGACACGTTCACGATCGTGATGTCGAGGTTGATCACGAACGCTGCCAGCAGCAGCGAGACGAGAATCAGGGGACGGCGTTGCACGGTTCCTGCGATCTCCATGAGGCCTCCTGGCAGTCAGTCCGTTGCTTCACGCAACTTTATTTCAGGAGACCTTACCTGAGCGAGGTTGTGTCACGCAACTGATGCGCGCTACCATTGAGGCATGCTGAACCGTGACTACGAAGGCCAGAACTGCTCGATCGCACGGGCGCTCGAGGTTGTCGGCGAGCGCTGGACGCTGCTGATCATTCGCGACGTCCTGCTCGGTCTCCACCGCTTCGACGAGCTACAGGAGAGTCTCGGAATCGCCCGCAACGTGCTGACCGACCGGCTCAACCGGCTGGTCGACGAAGGCGTCCTCGAGCGCGTCCTCTACAGCGAGCGCCCGGAGCGGTACGAGTACCAGCTGACGAAGAAGGGTCTCGACCTCAACATCGCGCTGACAGCCCTCCGCCAGTGGGGCGACGACTACCTGGGCGCAAAGCCGCCGCGCCTCCAGCTGCGCAAGGTCGATAAGAAGCCGGTCGTCGCCGCGATCGTCCCGAAGGGGACGAAGTCGCTCCGCACCGACGAGATCGAGACCCGTCCCGGGCCCGGCGCGACGACGCGTCGCGCCCGCCGGAAGAAATAGCTTCGCAGGAATAGGCCGGCTCGATCGGTCGTTGTGGGTTGCATGACGCAACTCTCACGCGACACAGTTGCCTCACATCCGCCGCGCCTGCACCTGGTCCCGTCGCTCGCGCGCCCACGCCGAACGCTGTCGCCCCGCATCGGCTACGCCGTGGCGGCGCTCGTCGTCGGCCTCGGCCTCTTCGCCTCGGTGACGCCCTCGCCGCTCTACCGGACGTACAGCGTCCTATGGCACTTCTCGCCGCTGACGTTGACGCTGATTTACGCGACCTATGCCTTCGGCGTCCTCGCGTCGTTGTTGCTCGCGGGCGGCGTCTCCGACGATGTCGGCCGCCGGCCGGTCCTCCTCGTCGCCCTCGCTGCGCTGATGGCGTCGAGCGTGCTGTTCATGGTCGCCGGCTCGGCCGCCTGGCTGTTCGTCGCCCGTGGCTTGCAGGGTCTCGCGACCGGCGCCGCCTTGAGCGCGGCCAGCGCGGCTCTGCTCGATCTGCACCCGAAACGCGACCCCGCCGGAGTCGGACTTACGACTGCCATCGGCGCCGCGGGGGGAATCGGTCTCGGTGCACTCGTCTCGTCGGCGCTCGTCCAGCTCGGGACACTGCCACGCGTCCTGCCTTACGTCGTGCTCGTCGTTCTGTTCGCCGTCGCCTTTGCCGGCACCTACTGGATGCCGGAGCCGATCGAGAAGCCTGGCCGCTTCCATCTCACGGCCGAGCGCCCGCGCGTCCCGGCCGTCGCACGCCGCCCGTTCTTCCTGGCCGCGCTGGCTGTGCTCTCGTCATGGTCGATTGGCGGGCTCTTCTTCTCGCTCGGCCCGCAACTCGCAGCGCATCTCTTCAACTCGAGCAACGTGATCGTCTCCGGCAGCGGGATCGTCGCGCTCGCCGGTGCGGCTGTCGCCGCGCAGCTGCTGACCGGAGGCACTGCGCCCTGGATCGGCGCCGCTGTTGGCTCGATCGCGCTCGCCGCCGGAATGGTGCTGATCGTCTTCGCGGCCGCCGACGACTCGAGCGCTGCCTACCTCGCCGGCTCGATCCTCGGCGGTGCGGGCTTCGGCGCCGCCTTCCTAGGCGGCCTCCGTGCGCTCGTCGCAGCGATCCCGCACCACCACCGCGCGGCAGTGATGTCCGCCTTCTACGTCGCCGCGTACGCCTCGCTCTCGCTGCCGGCCGTCCTCGCCGGCGTCGTCGTCGCACATGTCGCGCTGCCCACGACCTTCGAGATCTTCGGGAGCGTCGTCGCCGCGATCGCTCTGATCGTCGCCTTCGAAGCCTGGCGCACCCGCCCGACGTCGTGAGGCGATTCGGCTCCTGGCTGTCCGTTCGGCACTCGCTGCGCGCTGAGGCGGCGGCTGCTCTCACGCTGTACGGGGTCTACGAACTCGTACGCGGCCTCGTTGTCGCGGACACGGCGCAAGCCGACGCTCACGCTCACCGGCTCGTCGCACTGGAACGCTCACTGCATCTCTTCGTCGAGTCGAACCTGCAGCGCGCAGTTCAAACTCTTCCCGGCCTGACGAGCCTGCTCGGCGTCGCCTATCTTACCCTTCATCTGGCCGTCACGGTCGGAGTGCTGCTTTGGCTCCACCGGCGGCGCCCGGAAGGCTTCCCGTTCGTTCGCACAGCACTGCCGGTCGCGAGCGGGCTTGCCCTCGTCGGCTTTCTCGTCTATCCGACCGCACCGCCGCGGCTGGCCGGCGTCGGCATCGCCGACACCGTTTCCACCCGTCACGTCGAGCTCAACCAAGGCCTCGTCAGCGCGCTGTACAACCCGTACGCCGCGGTGCCGAGCATGCATATCGGCTATGCGCTGCTCGTCGCCGTCGCTCTGCTCCGCAACGGTCGACGGCTGCTCGTCCGCGCGATCGGAGCGCTCTATCCGCCGTTCGTGGTGCTCGTCATCGTCGCCACCGGCAACCACTTCTTCGTCGACGCAGGCTCAGGCGCGCTCGTCGCCGGGCTCGCCGTGGCACTCGCAGCCTTCCTGACACCGCAGGCAGCAGCGGTACTCAGACGCGGATGAACGAACGCCGGCCATATTCGCTGCTCCATCTCCGCGGCCTTGGTCACGGCGTCCACGACCTGCCGAGATTCGACACGAACGACTTCCGCTCGTTCGCCGTCCGGCTCGATCCCAATGAGATGCGACTGCCGATCGCCCGCTCCGCCGAAACATTGCTCCTCGTCGTCGAAGGGAGCCTCACGATCGTTTGGTCCGACGAGGCCCGCGAATCAACCGAGCTCGACGAAGGTCACTCCACATCGACGAATCCTCCGGCCGTCGAAGTGCTGCTGGCGGGAGCGGAGGGCGCCACCTTCCTCGCGCTGCTCAGCCGGAAAGTTTAGTTGCTTCACGCAACCTTATGCGTGTACACTCGTCTCTCTCAATTCGTTGCTTCACACAACTTACTCGGAGGCCGCAATGTCCAAGACAATCCTGATCACCGGCGCGAGCAGCGGCTTTGGCCGTGACACCGCGATGACGCTGCACGACGCCGGCTACACGGTGTACGCCTCGATGCGCAGTGTGCAAGGCAAGAACCGTGATGCCGCCGAGGCGCTGGAGAAGCTCGGCATCACGACCGTGGAGCTGGACGTCAGCGACGACGCATCCGTCCAGGCAGGCGTCGAGAAAGTGCTGGCGGAGGCCGACAAGATCGATGTGCTCGTCAACAACGCCGGCATTGGGTCGGCCGGCGTAACCGAAGCGTTCAGCGCGGAGCAGGCGAAGGTCGTCTTCGACACGAACGTCATCGGGCTCCTTCGCGTCACCGCGGCCGTGCTCCCATCGATGCGCGAGCAGCGCGACGGCCTGATCATCAACATGGGCTCGATCCTCGGCCGCGTGACGTTCCCGTTCCTCGGCATCTACGGCGCAAGCAAGTTCGCGGTCGAGGCGCTGACCGACAGCCTCCGCTACGAGGTTTCCCAGCTCGGCGTCGAAGTCGTGGCGTTGCAGCCGAGCGGGTATCCGACCAACTTCTTCACCAACATTCAGACCCCCGCAGGCACGGCCGTCGCAGAGTCCTACGGCGAGGTCGGCCAGATTCCCGTGGCGATGGTCAAGACGTTGACGGCGAGCCTCGAGCGCGAAGACGCCCCGAATCCGCACGACGTCGCGGAGGCAATCCTCAAGCTCGTCCGTCAAGCCAAAGGCAGCCGCGCCGTCCGCACCGTCGTCGGCCCGCCGTTTGGCACCGACAAGGCGAACGAGGACGTCGCGTCTGTGCAGGCCAAGGTGGTGGAGGCCCTCGGCCTCAGCCATCTCGAAAAAGTCGCCTGATCAACCACCAAACGAAATGAAGCGCCATGCCTAGTCCCACAGTCGTTCTCGTTCACGGCGCGTTCGGAGACGCGTCCAGCTGGCGGCCGGTATTCGACCGGCTCGTCGGCGACGGTCACACCGTTCTCGCGCCGCCGAACCCGCTGCGCGGGATCCCTCACGACGCGTCCTTAACGGCGTCGGTCATCGACCAACTCGAAGGCCCCGTCGTGCTCGTCGGCCATTCGTATGGCGGTGCTGTTATCACGGTCGCCGGCAGCTCGGACAAGGTCGCCGGGCTCGTGTACGTCGCCGGCGTGGCGCCCGACGAGGGCGAGTCCGTCAACGACCTTCAGGGGCGCTTCCCGTCGCTCGCGATGGGCGCGCTCGTGCAGCCCGTATCGTTGCCCGACGGCAGTCTGGAGCTGTCGATCGACCCCGTGCAGTTCCACGATGTGTTCTGCGCCGACCTCCCGGACGCCGATGCTGCGTTCATGGCGCTCTCGCAGCGCACGGTTTCGGCGACAGCATTCGACGATCCCGCGACCGCCGCTGCTTGGCGGACGAAGCCATCCTGGGCGGTGTTCGGCACCGCCGATCGCCCCGTTGCTCCGGAGCTGCATCGCTTCTCCTACGACCGCGCCGGATCCACGGTCACCGAGGTCGAAGGCGCGTCGCACTTCCTGATGCTGTCGCAGCCGGACATCGTTGCGGGCGTCATTCGCGAGGCCGTCATCGCAAGCGCGGTCGAGGTGGCGGCCTGAAGACATCGGGCGTCGCCCCGGTCGCAGTCGGGTGGGAGCGGACTCGCGATTGGACGCCGTGCGCGCGGGACACCGAATCCCGCTTCCAGCCAGCCGTACCAACGCCCGGGATGGAGCTAGTCAAGCTCGATCGGCTCGTCCGCGACCGGCTCAGCGCCCGCCATCTCGCCGAGCTTAAGCGCGCGCTCAGGGAACTGATGGAGCTCGACTAACACGGCAGCGCCGGCTCCGCGCCGTCCGCCCTGGCACGCACCGTGGCGAGTGCTCGAAGTTGAGCTTCGATCTCGTCCCTCGACGGCGGGACGGCGCCGGTTCGGGTGCAGGTGATCGCAGACGCGGCCACCGCGTAGGACACGGCACGCGTGAGCGCACCTTCGTCTGGGTCACGCGTCGCGTCCGGACCGAAGACGTCTTCGTCGACCAGCGCTGCGACGAGAGCGGCGCCGAAGCTATCGCCCGCGCCGACGGTGTCGACGATCTCGACTCGGATGCCGGGGATGTCGACGAAGACGTCCTTCGAGCCGGCGAGTGCGCCGTTCTCGCCCCTCGTCACCGCGACGACGCGCGGCCCGAAGTCGAGTGTCAGCCTCAGCACCTCGTCGACCGGAAGCCCGGGATAGATCCACGCGGCGTCGTCGTCGCTCAGCTTGACGACGTCGGCGACCTGCGCCAACCGCTCGAAGCGGCGCCGGTATGCGCCGGCGTCGCCGAAGATCGCCGGCCGGACGTTCGGGTCGAGGATGATCTGCCGACGCCCCGTCTCGCGGTCGACGAGCGCCTCGTATGCCGATGCGGGCGGGTCGATCGCGAGCGCAAGCGTCCCGACGTGGACGGCCCATGCCTTCTCGGGAAGGACGGGCAGCTCCTGCGACGGAAAGTCGGTAAAGGACGTCCCGCCAAGGTGGAACGTGTACTCGTTTCTGCCGTCACCCAGACGTTCGACGACTGCATGGGGCGTCGGCGCGTCGGACCAACGCACAAGCGACGTGTCGACGCCGGAGTCCGTCAGTTGGCAGGCGAGCATCGCTCCGTCAGCGTCGCGCGAGATCGTCCCGAGAAACCCGACCGGCACGTCGAGCCGGCCGAAGGCGATCGCCGTGTTGAAAGGCCCGCCGCCCGCCACCTGCCGCGGCGCGCCGCCGTCGTCGACCAGGTCGACGAGCGCCTCTCCCCCGATGACGATCACGGTGCGATCTCGCCCGAGCCACGCGGAATCAAGCTGACCGGGATCACCCGGTGGACGGCGGGTGAGGCGTCGCCGTCGAGACGACGGAAGAGCTGTTCAGCGGCCGCGCGGCCGATCACCTGTGGATCCTGTGCGACGACGGAGATCGCGGGATCGACCATGTCGGCGAGTGGGACGTCGTCGAACCCGATCAGCGCGATCGCTCGCTCGCGGCCCGCCCGCCGGAGAGCGCGGACGCCGCCGATGGTGCACAGGTTCTGCCCGGTGAAGAACGCCGTCGGCGGCTCGGGCAAGGCAAGCATGTCGTCGATCGCCCGAGCGGCGGCGTCCGGGTCATGCAACCCTGCGCGCACAAGATCGTCGTCGACGGCGAGACCGGCGGATTCCAAGGCCTGAACGTACCCGTGCAGTCGTTCCTGCGCCGTCGAGATCGAGGGGAGGTCGCCGAGAAAACCGATCCGCCGGTGCCCACGCCCGAGGAGATGACGGACGGCCATCTTCGCGCCGCCCCGGTTGTCCGATACGACGCTGTCCGCGTCGAGGTGGCTTGCCCGGCGGTCGGCGAACACCAAGGCCGTCCCGGCGCGCCGCTCGTCGTGGAGATAGGTGTGATCGTGGCTCGCGGGAACGACGATGATCCCGTCGACTCGGCGCTCGCGGAACGAGCCGATCAGCTCGCGTTCGCGCTCCGCATCCTCGTCGCAGCTGCCGGCGAAGACGAGCACGCCGCGCTCGCGTGCGGCGTCCTCGACCGCGCGATGGAGCGCGGACGAGAACGGGTTCGAGACGTCCTCGAGCACGAGGCCGATCGTCTGGGTCTTGCGACCCAGACGGCGCAACGTCGCCGCGTTCGCGTCGCGCCGGTAATTGAGCTGGTCGATCGCGGCGCGGACTCGGGCGGCGAGCTCGGGCCTGACACCCGGCTCGGAGTTGACGACCCGCGATACCGTCTTCAGGCCGACCCCGGCGAGGGCCGCGACGTCGAGCATCGTCGGGCGGCGCTTCCTCTCGCTCATTTGGTCTGACAACGAGATCAGGTAGGTTTCGGCACCGGAACGGGGCGATTCTACAGGGATGTCAAGGCCCTTGACAGCGTTTGCTTGACAACGTTATCATCCCACCGTCCATGAGGCGGTTCAGAAACCGTTCGGCCATGAGTACCTGGCTATCCGCCGCTCGGGAGGAGGCAGCAACTATGCATGAAGCACGGACGAAGAGCGTCCGTCGTCGCAGGACGCTCGTCCTTGCCCTGACCTTCGCAGTCGCCGCGATCGCGGCGATCTTCGCTGCGACGGCGTCGGGCAAGAGCGCGGGTAAGACGATCAGCGTCGCCATCGTCGCCAACCCGCAGATGCAGGACATCGCGAGCTTGACCCCGTCGCTCTTCACCGCGAAGTCCGGGATCAAAGTGAACTACACGATCCTCGACGAAGGCAAGCTGCGGCAGGTCACGACGCGTGACGTCGGTTCCGGCGGCAAGGCGTTCGACGCAGTGATGATCGGCCCGTACGAGGCGCCCCAATTCGGCGTGGCCGGGCTGCTCAACAACCTGACTTCGATGGCGAAGGCCGATGCAACGTACAACTACAACGACCTGATCCCAGCCGTGCGCAACGCGCTGTCGGCGAACGGCCAGATGTACGCGTCGCCGTTCTACGGCGAGTCGTCGTTCCTCATGTATCGGAAGGACGTCCTCGCGAAGGCAGGCGTCACGATGCCGCTCCACCCGACCTGGCAGCAGGTCGCGACGATCGCGCGGAAGATCAACACGCCCTCGATGGCCGGTATCTGCCTCCGCGGCAAGCCGGGCTGGGGCGATCTCGGCGCGTCGTTCACGACGGTGCTGAACACGTTCGGCGGCACGTGGTGGTCGTCGACGCCAGGCGGCAAGCCGGCGGCCGCGCAGGTCAACCAGCCTGTGTTCAAGACGGCGCTCGACTTCTACGCCAAGCTCGTGCAGGACGCGGGCGAGAAGGACGCCGCAAACTCGAGCTTCAACGAGTGCCTGGCGCAATACCAGGCCGGCAAGGTCGCGATGTGGTACGACGCGACCGTGGCCGCAGGGCTGCTCGAGGCGAAGGACAGCCCGGTGAAGGGCAAGAACGGGTACGCCTTCGCGCCGGTCGACAAGACGAAGTCGTCCGGCTGGCTGTGGACGTGGGCGCTCGCGATCCCGAAGAGCTCCCCGGACCCGACCGACGCCTGGAAGTACATCTCCTGGGCGACGAGCGCGCAGTACATCAAGGCGGCCGGCACGCTCACGAAGGGCGGCTGGGCGGCGATCCCGCCGGGCACGCGTATTTCCACCTATGCGATCCCGCAGTACAAGGCGGCCGCGAAGGCGTTTGCGTCGACCACGCTCGCCGCCATGACGGCGGCTCCGATCACAAACCCCGGAACGACGAAACGGCCGGGGTTGCCGGGCGTGCAGTACGTCGGCATCCCGCAGTTCCAGGACGTCGGCAACCGCTGCACACAGCTGTTCTCGGCTGTGATCGCGGGCTCGATTAAGGACACCGCAGCCCTCAGTCAATGCCAGCAGATCGCATCACAGGCGATCAAGTAGCCCTCCTTCCTTGACCGCCGCCGCCGTCGACGTCGCGCTGAAGGGGAGGGTTGGGGATCCATTCTCCTCGGCGTGGCGTCGGCGGCTGCCCCTGCTTCCGGCGCTGCTCTATTCGATTGCGATCACGCAGCTGCCGTTCCTCGTCAGCATCTACTACAGCTTCACCAACCTGAAGGACAAGACGCAGTCGCTGATCCCCGAGCCGACGAAGTTCGTCGGCATCGACAACTACAAGCAGATCTTCAGCGACCCATTCTTCCGCCAGGCGATGTGGACGAGCGTGAAGATGACCGTTCTCGCCGTCGTCCTGTCGCTCGTAATCGGCACCGCGTTCGCGATCCTCCTCGACCGCAAGTTCGTCGGCCGGGGCCTTATCCGCACGCTCCTGATCACGCCGTTCCTGCTGATGCCGGTCGTCGCCGCGTTGATCTGGAAGCAACAGATGTTCTCGTCGCTCTTCGGCGTACTCAACAAGGCCCTCACGTTCCTCGGCTTCAACTCTGTGCAGTTCATCTCCGACCATCCGCTCGGCTCGATCGTCACCGTCCTCGTGTGGCAGTGGACGCCGTTCATGATGTTGATCATGCTCGCCGGGCTGCAGAGCCAGCCCAGCGACATCATCGAGGCGGCGAACGTCGACGGCGCAAGTGCGCTCGGCATCTTCCGCCAGCTCACGCTTCCTCATCTGCGTCGCTATCTCGAGCTCGGCGCGCTGCTCGGCTGCATCTACATCGTCCAGGCCTTCGACGCAATCGACGTGATGACCGGCGGCGGTCCCGGCTCGACGAACGTGCCGTACTACGTCTACGAGCAGTCGATTGGCGGGGGCTTCCGCTATGGAGCAGCGTCGGCCTACGCGATCGTCGTCGTGATCTTCGCGATCATCATCGCCACGTTCGCGCTGCGCGTTCTCTCGAGCCTCTTCAAGGACGAGGAGCGGGCATGAAACGCGGGACGAGGCTCGGCGTCGGCGAGCGGCGCGCGCTGGTCGCCGGCTTGGGCGTGCTCGCGTGGGTCGTCGGGCTGCTTTGGATCTTCCCGGTCGCGTGGACTGTGTTCACGAGCTTCAAGACGGAGCAGGACGCGGCGGCGCAGACGCTTCATCACGGTCTCGGCCTCGGCCGGTACAGCGACGTCAGCCACTCCACCGCAGGGACGCTCTCGCTGCAGACGGCATTCACGAACTCGTTCGTGGTCGTCGTCGTCTCCACACTCATCGTGCTGCTTCTCGCGCTTCCTGCCGCGTATGCGCTCGCGATCAGACCGGTCCACAAGTGGCGCGATGTCCTCTTCTTCTTCATCTCGACGAAGTTCCTGCCGGTCGTCGCGTCGATCTTCCCGATCTATGTCTACGCGGAGAAGTGGAACCTGATCGGCACGCGGACGATCCTGATCGTCCTCTACATCGCCATCAACCTGCCCCTTGCGATCTGGATGACCCGCTCGTTCTTCATGGAGGTCCCCCGTGAGCTGATCGAGGCGGCGGAGATCGACGGTACGAGCCTCGTCAACCAGCTGCGCTCGGTGATCCTGCCGATCGCGGCACCCGGCATCGCCGCGACCGCGCTGCTTTGCGTCATCTTCGCGTGGAACGAGTACTTCTATGCACTGCAGCTGAACTTCGCCAGCGGATCGACGATGCCGCAGTGGGTGATCTCGAACGTCTCGACACGCGGAAACTTCCTGGCCAAATTGTCGGCAGCGTCGATCATCGCATGCCTCCCGGTCGTTCTCGCCGGTTGGGCCGCGCAGAAGCGGATGATCCGCGGACTCTCGATGGGCGCGCTGAAATGAGAGGAGACCTGTCGTGGCTGCCGTGACGTACGACGAGGCGACGCGCCTCTACCCAGGAACGCCGAGACCCGCGGTCGACAAGCTCAACCTCTCGATCGAGGACGGCGAGCTGCTCGTGCTCGTCGGTCCGTCGGGATCCGGCAAGTCGACCGCGCTCCGGATGCTCGCCGGGCTGGAGCCGCTCGATTCAGGCCGAATCCTGATCGGGGGCGAGGACGTCTCCGCGGTGCGGCCGCGCGATCGCGACATCGCGATGGTCTTCCAGAACTATGCGCTCTACCCGAACCTCGACGTCGCGCAGAACATGGGCTTCGCGCTGAAGCAACAGGGCGTGGCGAAAGAGGAGCGGACGAAGCGCGTAAACGACGTCGCGAAGCTGCTCGACCTCGAGCCGTACCTCGACCGAAAGCCCCGCAACCTCTCCGGCGGCCAGCGCCAGCGCGTCGCGATGGGCCGCGCGATCGTTCGGCACCCGCAGGTGTACCTGATGGACGAGCCGCTCTCGAACCTCGACGCGAAGCTGCGCGTACAGACCCGGGCCGAGCTCGTCGAGCTGCAGACGCGCCTGGCGGTCACGACCGTCTACGTCACGCATGACCAGGTCGAGGCGATGACGATGGGACACCGCGTCGCCGTGCTACGCGACGGCGAGCTGCAACAGTGCGACGCGCCGTCGACGCTCTATCACGAGCCGGCCAACCTCTTCGTCGCCGGGTTCATCGGCTCGCCGGCGATGAACATGCTGCCGGTCTCGGTCGGTCGCACGGTAAATGTCGCCGGCGCCGAGATCCGCATCGGCGACACGCCCGGCGGCGGCGAGCGGGCAACCCTGGGCTTTCGGCCGGAGACCGTGCTCGTCGGCGGCGAGGGACCAATCCCTGCTCGCGTTCGCGTCGTCGAGGACCTCGGCTCAGAGGTGTTCGTCCACCTCGTGATCGAACACGAGGGCGGCGAGCATCGGATCGTCGCGAAAGTCGATCCGCCGTTCGCCGGCAAGAGCGACGACGACGTCCGGCTGACCTTGCGCGGAGCGGTGCATCTGTTCGACTCGACGGAGGTGAGGCGGGCTACGGTCACGCTGTGATCGCGCTCGCCCAGGACGCCCTACCAGCGATCGCGTCGCGCGGCGTGCCGGTTCCGGCGTACGACCGTGCGACGCTCGAGCCGCGAATCGTTCACGTCGGTGTCGGCGGCTTCCACCGCGCTCACATGGCGCGGTACACCGACGAGCTCGCCGCCGCCGGAAGCGAATGGGGCATCCGCGGCGTCGGCCTCCTCGGCGCCGACCGCCGCATGGCGGAGGTCCTGCGCGCGCAAGATCACCTTTACACGCTGATCGAGCGGGACAGCGATCGCTCTCGCCCGCGGATCGTCGGCAGCATCGTCGACTACACACTCTCCGACGGGGGCTCCGGTGCATTTGCGATGCGCGTCGCCGATCCCGAGCTCGCGATCCTCTCGCTCACGATCACCGAGGGCGGGTACGACCTGACGGGAGGGAACCCGACGATCGAGGCGATCGTCGACGCCCTCGACGCGCGCCGCGCGAGCGGCGCGAGGCCGCTGACGATCCTCAGCTGCGACAACCTCCCCGGGAACGGCGACGTCGCCCACGAGGCGATCGTCACGGTCGCCGAGCGTCGGGGCGCAGAGCTCGCGCGCTACGTGGAGAGCTGCACCTTTCCGAACTCGATGGTCGACCGGATCACGCCTCAGACCCAGGAGGCCGACCGCGCCTGGCTGCGCGACGCGATCGGCGTCGACGACGGCTGGCC
>DASSXM010000019.1:0-2436 GCA_035703805.1 Gaiellaceae bacterium
GCCAGGACCGCGCCGCGCGAAGCGCCGCCCGTCTCGGGTTCGTGTGGGGCCTCGGCCACGCGACGAGCCTCGTGGTCTTCGGCCTGCCTGTCGTCCTCTACCGCGCCTACCTCCCGGAGAGCCTCCAGCGCGATGCCGAGACAGCCGTCGGAGTGATGATCGTCATCCTGGCTCTCCGGCTGCTGCGGCGTTCGCGCCACGGCCACTGGCACGGCGCGACGCGGGCGCCCGCACAGGCCTACGTCATCGGTCTCGTGCACGGAACGGGCGGGACGGCAGGTATCGGCCTTCTGCTGCTCGCAGCCATTCCGAGCCACCCGCTCGCGGTAGGGAGTCTGCTCGTGTTCGCGTTCTGCACCGCGGTGTCGATGGCGATCTTGTCCGGCGGCTTCGGGCTGACGCTCGACCGGCCGCGCGCCCGCGGCGCGTTCTACCGCATCGCCCCCGTCATGGCGTGCGTGAGCCTGGCGTTCGGCGTCTGGTACGCGCTCGGCGCGCAGAACCTCGTGCCGTACGTCTTCTAGTATCGGCACGTGGGAATTGCGGAGCTGACGCGGAACGCGGTCGACGTTCTCCCGGCGGGTGCGCTCGAGGAGAAGCTCAAGCTCGGCCGGCCGCTGAGGGTCAAGCTCGGCATCGACGTCACCGCGCCGTACGTCACGATCGGGAACGGGATCCCGCTTCAGCGGATGCGCGCCTTCCAGGACGAAGGCCACATCGGCGTCCTCATCGTCGGCGACTACACGACGCGGATCGGCGATCCATCGGGGCGTTCCGCCGAGCGGCCGATCCTCGATCCCGCGGAGATCGATCGCATGGCCCAGAACTTCTTCGACAACGCGAAGACGATCATCGACCCCGACCGCACCGAGGTTCGGTTCAACAGCGAATGGCTCGCGAAGATCGATTTCGCGGAGCTGCTGCGCCTCACGCGGACGACGACGGTCGCACGAATGCTCGAGCGCGACGACTTCGCGAAGCGCTTTGCGGCGAACGCGCCGATCTCGATCTCGGAGCTCCTGTATCCCCTCATGCAGGCGTACGACTCGGTCGCGATCGAGGCCGACGTCGAGTTCGGCGGCACCGACCAGACGTACAACCTCCTCGCAGGCCGCGACGTCATGCAGGCGTATGGGCTCGAGCCGCAGCTCGCGCTCACCGTGCCGCTGCTCCTCTCCTGGGACGGGACGCGGATGAGCAGCTCGCGCGGCAACTACATAGGTCTGAGTGAGCCGGCAGAAGAACAGTTCGGGAAGACGATGCGCATTCCCGACGACATGCTCGAACAGTGGTGGACGCTCGTCGCAGAGCAGCCCGTTCCCGCCGGCGATCCGCTGCAGGCGAAGCTCGCGCTCGCGCGCTGGATCGTCGCGCGCTCGCACGGGGAAGAGGCGGCCGCGCGCGCGGAGGAGCACTTCACGCGCGTCGTCCGCGAGGGGAAGGCGCCGGACGAGGTCCCCGAAGTGACGTGGAAATACGAGCCGTATTTCCCCTCGCTCCTCGTCGAGGCGTTCGGCCGCTCGGCGAGCCACTGGCGCCGGCAGATCGACCAGGGCGGAGTGAAGGTGAACGGCGATCCGGTGACCGGCTACGAGCTCGCGCGCGAGGCGCTCGACGGGGCGCTCGTGCAGGCCGGGAAGCGCCAGTTCGTGCGCGTGCATTTGGCTTGACCAAGCGCCTGTCCTTGCTACACTCCCCCGGCTGCCCGCAAGGGCGGTGTAACAAAGTCCCTGCAAACGACCACAACGGAGCGCCTCGAGACTGATTCGGAATCAAGGATTTCGATGATTCTGAGGCCTTCGGCGCGAGTCGGGGCCTTTTTTACGCCGTTCGAACGGCCTGGTCTTTGAAAACTCAACAGCGAGCGTTTACGTCGAGACCTCGACCAGCCTTCGGCTGGGAGAGGACAGAACACCTCGTCGTGACTACAGGCGGCCTCGCCGGCGAAGCCGGCACAGCCTCTTACGGCATCGCAAGCGATGCCGTAGTCGGGTCACGACCTTTGAGCGAAAGCTCGAAGTGAAAGTGTCGTCGGTTCTTCGGAGCCGGCGAACCTTCTTCACGGAGAGTTTGATCCTGGCTCAGGACGAACGCTGGCGGCGCGCTTAACACATGCAAGTCGAGCGAGAACCAGTCCTTCGGGACTGGGGACAGCGGCGAACGGGTGAGTAACACGTGAGTCATCCACCCTCGGTTCCGGAATAGCCCGGGGAAACTCGGATTAATGCCGGATGGCCCATCCGCCCCTCGGGGCGGCTGGAAAAGGTAGCTTCGGCCTCCGACCGGGGACGAGCTCGCGGCGGATTAGCTTGTTGGCGGGGTAACGGCCCACCAAGGCGACGATCCGTAGCTGGTCTGAGAGGACGATCAGCCACACTGGGACTGAGACACGGCCCAGACTCCTACGGGAGGCAGCAGTGGGGAATCTTGCGCAAT
>DASSXM010000051.1:0-2202 GCA_035703805.1 Gaiellaceae bacterium
TGGATCGACGCCGCAAACGGCGCGATCATTCTGATCGCGCTCGGGCTCGCGCGAGTCATCGGCACGGTTCGAGCCTGAGCGTGCGGCTCGCCGACAAGGTCTGCATCGTCACCGGCGCCGCGTCCGGCATCGGGCTGGCGAGCGCGCGGCTGTTCGCCTCCGAGGGGGCGACGGTCGTGGCAGCGGACCTCGACGGCACGCCCTACCGCGTCGACGTCGCCGACGAGGAGCAGACGGAGGCTCTCGCCGCGGCGGTCGTCGAGGAGTTCGGGCGGATCGACGTGCTCTTCAACAACGCCGGCATCGCAGGCGTCGGCGACGTCGAGGAGACGACGCTCGAACAGTGGGAAAACGTGATGCGGGTGAACGTGCGCGGCGTCTTCCTCATGTCGCGCGCGGTCGTCCCGACGATGATCGCCCAGCGCTCGGGCTCGATCGTGAACATGTCGTCCGCGATCGCGCAGACGGGCCTCGCGCGTCGCGTGTCGTACTCCGCGTCGAAGGGCGCGGTGCTCGCGCTGACGAAGTCGATGCAGGTCGACCTCGCTCCGCACGGGATTCGCGTCAATGCACTGCTCCCCGGGACGATCCTCACCCCCTTCGTCGAGCGCTACCTGCAGGAGTCCTACTCCGATCCGGAGGAAGGCCGCCGGTCGATCCGCGCGCGGCAGCTGGGCGGGGAGCTCGGCGACGCGGCAGACGTCGCGTACGCAGCGCTCTATCTCGCGTCGGACGAGTCTCGCTTCGTCCTGGGGTCGGGTCTAGTCGTCGACGGCGGGCTCACCGCCGGCAAAGCTTGAACTAGGTTTCCCTCGAGCATCGCGCGGCCGGCGATCACACCGTCGATGCCAATCCTCCGCACGGCGTCGACGTCGGCAGCGTCTCGAATGCCGCCGGCGGCGAGGATCGAGCCGGCAAAGCGCGCGCGCACGGTCTGCAGCAGCTCCAGGTCCGGACCTGCGCCGGTTCCGTCTCGGTCGATCGCCGTGCAGACGATGCGAGACACGCCTGCGACGGTGCAGCGGTCGAGCGCGCCTTCCGTCGACAGCTGCGTCGACTCGAGCCAGCCCGCGGTGCGGACGATGCCGTCGGCGACGTCGATCGCGACTGCGAGCCGGTCGCCGAGGGCCGCGACGAAGTCCTCGAGCGGCAGCGGGCTGAACGCAGCGGTGCCGACGATGACGCGTGCGACGCCCGCCTCTACGAGCGCCTCCGCATCGGCGACCGAGCGGACGCCGCCGCCGAGCTGCACCGGCACGGGTGCGGCCGCGGCCACCGCTTCTCGGGCCAACGCGACCGGGGCGCCGCCATCCCTCGCCGCGCCGAGCGCGACGACGTGGACGAAGGGTGGGGAGGACGCCGCGAAGCGCCGGATCAGCGCCAGCGGGTCGCCGGCATCGGTGGTCACACGGTCGTAGTCGCCCTGGAAGAGGCGGACGGCCCGGCCCTCGAGCACGTCCACCGCCGGAATGATGGCGAAATCTTGTGCCACTGTGTTAGCATGGTAACACGATGCCCCAAGCTTGGCCCACGAAGGAGCATGAGGAGCTGTTCGCGGCGGTCGTCTCGCTGCGCACGAAGAAGGAGGCGGAACGGTTCCTCCGCGACCTCTGCACGATGCCGGAGCTTGATGCGCTGGCGCATCGCTGGCAGGTGGCGCGGCTCCTCGACGAAGGGCTGCCCTACCTCGAGGTTGCCAAGCGCGCACACGCGTCGACGACGACCGTGACCCGCGTCGCGCAATGGCTGCGCCGCGGCGAGGGCGGCTACCAGCTCGCACTCAGGCGGCGCCGGCCATGAGGATCGCGGTCCCCTCGAAAGGGCGCCTGCGCGAACCGTCGATCGCGCTGCTCGAGGACGCCGGACTCGGCCCCGAGACGCCGGGCGACCGCGCGCTCGCGTTCCCGTGCCGCAACGCGCCGGTCGAGGCGCTGCTCGTGCGCGCCGACGATGTGCCGGAGTACGTGCAGGACGGCGTCGTCGACTGCGGGATCACCGGCCTCGACCTCGTGCGCGAACGCGGAGCGCAAGTGACCGAAGTGCTGCGGCTCGGCTTCGGCGCATGCACGCTCGAGGCCGCGGTCCCGGTCGAGTCGAGCCTGCAGTCGGTTGCCGATCTCACCGGCGCGCGCGTCGCGACGACGTTCCCACGGCTCGCCGCCGAGCTGCTCCCGGGTCCCGTCGAGCTCGTACAGGTCGACG
>DASSXM010000001.1:0-14678 GCA_035703805.1 Gaiellaceae bacterium
GCGCGCGTCCGGCTGCGGCTCCTTCCGTCTGCGCATCGGTCATCTGCGCTGCGGAGACGGACGGCGCCGCCCACCGGAAGCGGCGGACGGCTCCGCCCTCCTGGTCGACGCCGACGAGCAGCGGCTCGCCTCCGTGCGCGCACGCGACCGACTGCAGCCGCGCGATCGCCGCCGCGGTCTGCGTGGAGCTCGTCCAGCCGCGGCCGAGGAGGATGATCCCGCCCAGCTGGCCGGCTGCCACACGCGCGCGCAGCGTCGGCGACGGCGGCCCCCACAACGGCGCCATCGTCACCTCGCCGGCGGGGCTCGCAGCGGCCGAGGGCACGACGACAGCCGCTACGAGACTAAGCGCGAGCCAGGCTCGGCGTCGCCGCATGCTCGAGACGTGCTCCGGTCGCCGGATCGAAGAAGTGGAACCGCGACGGATCGACCGCGAGCCGCAGCGGCCGGCCGGGCCGTGCCGAGGTGTGGGGATCGACGCGCGCCGTGAACGTCACGCGGTCGGCGGGGAGGAGCGTCTCGTCGTCGCCGGCCGCCTCGCGCACCTCGCTCACGTCGATCTTCGGGGCGTCGACGGAGAAGATCACGTGCGTATCCGAGCCGAGGTCCTCGACGACCTCGATGTCGACGTCGAGCTGCGGCAGACCCGCATCGGCGAAGGCCGCGTCCTCGAACGCTTCGGGACGGATGCCGATGATGAGCCGCGAGGGCGCGCCGTTCGGGCGCGCGTCGGCAGTCAGCGGAATGCGAAAGCCTCCGAACGCGACCGCGTCGTCGGTGAGGTCGGCCTCGACGAGGTTCATCGCAGGCGAGCCGATGAACGCCGCGACGTACAGCCCCTCTGGTCGGTTGTACAGCACCTGCGGCGTGTCGACCTGAAGGATGTGTCCCTCGCGCATGACCGCCACGCGCTGGCCGAGCGTCATCGCCTCGACCTGGTCGTGCGTGACATAGATCGTCGTCGTCCCGAGCCGGCCGTGCAGCGCTGCGAGCTGCGCGCGCATGCTGACTCGGAGCTTCGCGTCGAGATTCGAGAGCGGCTCGTCCATGAGGAACGCCTTCGGCTCGCGCACGATCGCGCGGCCCATCGCCACGCGCTGCCGCTGTCCACCGGACAGCGCGGCCGGCCGCCGGTCGAGCAGCCGCTCGAGGCCGAGCATCTTCGCGACCTCGTCGACACGGCGCGTCGCCTCCGGCTTGGGCGTCTTCCGGACCCGCAGCCCGTAGCCGAGGTTCTCGCGCACCGTCATATGCGGGTAGAGCGCGTACGTCTGGAAGACCATCGCGATGTCCCGAGAACGGGGCGGGAGGTCGGTCACGTCGTGGCCGTCGATTGCGATCGAGCCGTCCGTCACCTCCTCGAGGCCGGCGAGCATTCGCAGCAGCGTCGACTTTCCACAGCCCGACGGGCCGACGAGGACGAGGAACTCGCCGCTCTCGATCGTCAAGGAGATGTCGTCGACGGCGAGCACGCCGCCCGTGTACTCCTTGCTCACGTGCTCGAGGACGATCCCGGCCACGGGGATGAAGTCTATACCGCAACACCGCTGTAACTTCAATGGCATTGACCACTTTCGAGAGCACCGGTATAGTCGAGCGAGGCCGATGACCGTCCCGAGAGTTACGAAGCAGAGCCTCACGCGCCAGCAGGTCCTGGACCTGATCGAGCGCCTCGGCGTGGGGACGGCGATCCCGTCGGAACGTCAGCTCTCCGCCGATCTCGGCGTCTCGAGGCTCACGCTCCGGGCCGCTCTCGACGATCTCGCGCGGGAGGGCTACCTCGTCCGCCGGCGCGGGAGCGGCACGTATGTGCAGCAGCCGAAGATCTCGCAGGAGCTGACGATTACGTCGTTCAGCGAGGACATGCGCAAGCGTGGGATGGCGCCCGGCAGCCGAACGCTCTCGATCGACACGATCCTCGCCGGCGCCCGCCTCGGTCGGTTCCTCCAGGTTTCGCCGGGGGAGAAGATCCTGCAAATCAAAAGGCTCCGGCTCGCGGACGGCGAGACCATGGCGATCGAGACGCTCCACATCCCGGAGCGCCTCGTGCCGGGGCTCACGGCCAAGGATCTGAGCGGATCGTTCTACGAGCTCCTCCGCGTGCGGTACGGAATCCTCATCGCGAGCGGTACCCAGGCGATCGAGCCGACCGTCACGAACGAGGAGGAGTCGGCCGCCCTCGGCGTCCCGCTCCACTCGCCTGCGTTCCTCTTCGAGCGGACGAGCCGCGACCAGGGCGACCGGACGGTCGAGTTCGTCCAGTCGGTTTACCGGGGCGACCGGTACCGCATCGTCACTGAGCTCAGCACCCGCCGCGAGAGCTGATCTCGCCGGCCCGGGAATCGGGCCTTGACACGGGTGGTCTGGTATGCGATTGTCCCGGCCGTGGCCAAAGGTACAGACCAATCGACGTTGCCCCGGGCCACGGGTCGCACGTCGACGGCTCGAGGGAGACTTCGCATGAGACTACGAGTTTTCGTAGCGGTCGCCTTGACCGCTGCGCTCGGGGTCGTCGCGGCGACCGCGAGTGCCAGCGTTGACCGGCACCAGGCAAACAAGATTACCGTGTGGTTGCAGGTCGACGCACAGTCCGGTTGGCCGGATGTCGTTGCAGCGGCCAACACGCAGTTCCAGGCCGATCACCCCGGTTACACCGTGGACGTGCAGTATCAGAACTGGGGCGACCACCTGCAGAAGTTCGACGCAACGCTCGCCGCGGGCAACACGCCCGACGTCATCGAGATGGGTAACACCGAGATGACGAAGTACATGGCGGCCGGCGCGTTCGCCGACCTGACGTCGCTGAAGGGCACGTTCGCGAACTCTTCGAACTGGCTCTCAGGCCTCGCCAAGTCCGGCAACTTCGGCGGCAAGACCTACGGCGTCCCGTACTACGCGGGCTCGCGCGTAGTCACGTACCGGACCGATCTGTTCCAGAAGGCCGGCATCAAGCAGGCGCCGACGAGTCTGTCGCAGTTCCTGAGCGACGCGAAGCTGCTCGCCGCGAAGAACAAGCAGAAGGGCTTCTCGCCCGTGTACATCGCGGGCACCGACTGGTACTTCGCGATGAGCTTCGTTTACGACTTCGGCGGCCAGATCGCAACGACCTCGCACGGCAAGTGGGTCGGCGCGCTCGATTCGCCGCAGTCGATCGCCGGGCTCACCGCCTACAAGAACTTCTGGAAGGCGGTCTCGAAGGCCAGCCCGACGACGGATGAGAACACGCCGCCGCCGTACAACGTCTACTCGCAGGGGCTCGCGTCGGCGATCGTCGGCCCGAGCTGGTTCAGCTGCTGCACCGGTAAGACGTTCACGAGCATCACCGGCCAGTTCGTGATGCCGAGCCACGTCGCAGGCAAGTCGATCCCCGGCTTCCTCGGCGGCTCTGATCTCGCGGTCCCGGCTTCGAGCAAGAACACGGCGCTCGGTGCCGACTGGATCAAGGACTTCACGAGCACGGCGAACGAGAAGCTGCTCCAGTCCAAGGGCAACATTCCGAACGCGACGAGCCTGCTCGGCAACAGCGTGAACGAGCGCGCTGCTGCGCGGAGCTGGTTCGTGCCGGCCGCGAAGCACTGGGTCGACGTGGAGAATGGCAACATCCTCCGCAACATGCTCGCCCAGATCCTGACCGGGAAGCAGTCCGTGACGCAGGCGGCAGAGAACGCCAGCTCGAACATCGCCCTGGTCCTGAACCAGCCGTAACCGAATGGCGGAACGTGTGGTGATCGCCGCCGAGACCACCTGGTCTCGGCGGCGTCGCCGTCTCACCTGGGGCCGCGTTGCGCGCGGCTCCGTGCCGTACTGGCTGATCCTGCCGGTGCTGGGCGCGATCGGCGCGATCCTCGGCTATCCGCTCTACCGGCTCTTCCGCCTCGCGTTCCAGCACTACGGGCTGCCAGAGCTCATCCGCCACGCGGGCGAGCCGGTCGGCCTGCACAACTTCGGCCACGTCCTCCACGACCAGATCTTCTGGCACACGCTGCTGCGAACGGTGATCTTCACGATCGCGAACGTCGGGCTGACGATGGTGCTCGGGACGCTGATCGCGCTCCTGCTCGTGCGGGTGAGCACGGCGGTTCGGATCCTGCTCACCGCCGGCCTCGTGCTCGTGTGGTCGATGCCGCAGGTCGTCGCCGTGCAGGTGTGGAGCTGGATGACGAACTACGAGAACGGCGTCATCAACTACATCCTCACGCAGCTCCACTTCGGCGACTACTTCCAGCACAACTGGTACGGGACGACGTTCTCGCAGCTGGGCATCGTCACGACGCTCATCGTCTGGGGCGCGCTGCCGTTCGTCGCGATCACCGTCTTTGCCGCGCTCGCGCAAGTGCCGGCCGACCTCGTCGAGGCGGCCCAGATCGACGGCGCCGCGCCGTGGCGTGTATTCCTCGACGTGACCATCCCGATCATCCGCCCGGTGCTGCTGATCCTCACGAGCCTCTCGATCGCGTGGGACTTCGGCGTCTTCGTGCAGCCGTACCTGCTCATCGGCCAGTCGCACATCACGCCCGGCAACTACTTGATGGGCATCTATCTCTTCGAGAAGGGCTACTTCGACAACGACTACGGGCAGGGCGCCGCCATCTCGATCCTGATGCTCATCATCGTGGCGACGCTCAGCGTCTTCTACGTCCGCAAGATGGTGCGGATCGGAGAAGTCGATTGAGCGCGGTCGCTGTACCCGTGAGGCGACCCGGCCGCCGCAGGCGAGGAGGCCGCGCCGGCTGGAACGTCGTTGCGCTCGTGCTCTTCGCGGTGATGGTGTTCCCCGTCTTCTGGATGATCTCGTCGGCGTTCAAGCCCACCGACCAGATCAACAGCTTGACGCCGACGTGGTTCTCCGGCCATCCGACGGTTCGCCACTTCACCGACGCGGTGCACACTCCGTTCTTCTGGACCGACGTGAAGAACACGCTGATCATCGTCAGTGTCACCGTCACCTTCTCGATCGCGCTTGCCTTCCTCGCCGCGGTCGCGCTCGCGAAGTACCGCTTCACGGGGCGCAAGGTCTTCGTCGTGCTCGTGATCGGGATCCAGATGCTTCCCGGCGCCGGCCTGATCATCCCGCTCTACGTCACGCTCGCGAGCTACCACCTCGTGAACACGCTGACCGGCGTGATCGTCACGTACATGACGATCGTCTTGCCGTTCTCCGTCTGGACACTCCGCGGCTTCATCCTCGGCATCCCGAAGGAGCTCGAGGAGGCGGCGATGGTCGACGGGAGCACGCGCCTGGGCGCGTTCATGCGCATCCTGCTGCCCCTCGTCGCCCCGGGCCTTGTTGCCACCTCGGTCTTCGCCTTCATCCAGGCGTGGAACGAGTACCTCTACGCGCGGATCATCCTCGCCGACTCGGGCAAGCAGACGATCACCGTCTGGCTCTCGTACTTCCTCGGCAAGAGCACCGCTACGGACTGGGGTGCACTGATGGCCGGCTCGACGCTGACGGCGATCCCCGCGGTGATCTTCTTCCTCATCGTGCAGCGGCGGATCGCCTTCGGGCTCACCGCCGGCGCGGTGCGCGGGTAGGACCGCTTCAGCCATGGCCATAATTGGTATTGACCATTCGCCTGCAGCTGTGATTGGATGTGGCGCAGCAGCACCAGAGGTGAGCGACCTGGATCTGACCCTCCATCCGAGCGACCCGACCGCCGCCAGCCAGGGCGCGGCCGGGTCGCAGGTCGCTCCGTGAGCGCCGGCTGCTCCTACTTCGGCGTCCGGATCGTGCGGCACGTCGCGCGCGACATGGCCGACCTCGCCGCGCGCGGCTACACGAGCGTGCTGCACACGTTCTCGGAGAACGACCTCGCGTACTACCGCGACACGATGGGCGAGATCGTCGCTGCATCGCATGCGGCGGGCCTATCGGTTCAGCTGGGGCCGTGGGGACTCGGGCGCACGTTCGGCGGCGAGGCCGAGAGCCGGTTCGTCGCGTTCCATCCTGAGGCGTGCCAGGTGATGGACGACGGACGCCGGGTCGCGGCCGCGTGCCTGAACAACCCGGCGTATTGCGCGTTCTGCACGGAGTGGGCGGACGCCGCGCTCGCGGCCGGCGCGGACTCCGTGTTCTGGGACGAGCCGGCGTGGGTCGTTCCCGAGCACGTCGGCGTCGACGATCCGTCGCGTTGGAGCTGCCGGTGCGACTTCTGCGCCGAGCGCTTCGGCGGCCCGCTTCCGTCCGAGCTGACGGCGGAGGCGCAGGCCTTTCGTGAGGCGTCGGTCGTCGACTTCCTCCGCGAGATGCTCGCGCACGTCGCCGCGCGCGGCGGTCGCAACACGATCTGTCTGCTGCCCGCGACCGAGGGCCTGCACGGGATCTCGGATTGGAACGCGGTCGCGGCCCTTCCCGGATTGACGACCTTCGCGACCGATCCCTACTGGAAGCACTGGGGCGAGCCCGCCGGCCCCTTCGTGCGGCGCTTCGCGCGTCTCCTGCGCGACACATGCGACCGCCACGGCGTGAGCGCGCAGCTGTGGCTGCCGAGCTTTGGGCTCGCGCGTGACGAGATTCCCGAGCTCGAGGCCGCGGTCGCCGCCGCGCGCGAAGAGGGTGTCGACGATCTGTGGACCTGGGGCTACGAGGCGTGCGGGCACATGTCGAAGCTCGCCACACCCGACGCTCCGCTCGTGTGGGAGGCGATCAGCGCGGCGTTGACGCAGACACCGGCGCTCGAACTGCGGTCCACGCGCGAGCTCGTCGGTGTCATGAATGCCGAGGACGCGACCGTTGCCGACGCGGTTCTGCGTTCGGGCGATGAGCTCGCGGCCGCGATCGAGGCGATCGCCGAGCGAGTCACGCGTGGCGGGCGACTCGTCTACGCCGGCGCCGGCACGTCGGGCAAGCTCGGCGCGCTCGACGCCGCCGAGTGCGGCCCGACGTTCGGGTCGCCGCCCGGCGAAGTCATCGCACTCGTCGCCGGCGACACCGAGGATGCGGAGGACGACGAGGTTCGCGGGCGCGAGCTCGTGCTGGAGGCGGGCATCGGCCCCGAAGACGCGGTCGTCGCAGTGAGCGCGAGCGGGTCGACGCCGTTCACGCTCGCCGCGCTCGAGGAGGCGAAGCGCGCAGGCGCGCTGACGGTCGCCGTCGTTTGCGCCCCGGGGAGCTCACTTGCTGCCGCAGCGGAGCACGC
This sequence comes from Gaiellaceae bacterium, assembly GCA_035703805.1. Classification (GTDB taxonomy): domain Bacteria; phylum Actinomycetota; class Thermoleophilia; order Gaiellales; family Gaiellaceae; genus Palsa-739. The sequence goes on from DASSXM010000001.1 coordinate 7,140, forward strand.
GGTGGTCGCCGAGGTCGGGCCCGAGGTGATCTCCGGCTCGACGCGACTCAAGGCCGGTACGGCGCAGAAGCTGATCCTCAACGCGATCTCGACCGTGACGATGATCCGTCTCGGCCGCACGTACGCCGGCTTGATGGTCGCGGTGTCACCGGAGAACGCGAAGCTGCGCGAACGCGCGCGGCGCAATCTCGTGCTCGCGAGCGGCGCGTCGGCGGACGCCGTCGATGCCGCGCTCGCCGCCGCAGGCGGAGACGCGCGGGTCGCACTCGTCGCGTTGCTCGCCGGCATCGATCCGTCGGCTGCGCGCGAGCGCCTCGACGGCGCAGGCGGGTCCGTGCGAACCGCGCTCGGAGGACGCACATGAGGCTCGGCGTCGAGGGAGCCCTCGTGCACGGCACGCTCGTTCCGGGCGACGTCGAGCTCGAAGACGGCGTCATCGTCGACGTCGGTCTCGCGGGCGGCACACGCGGCCGGGTCGCCGTGCCCGGGTTTGTCGACCTGCAGGTGAACGGCTTCGGCGGCGTCGACTTCCTTGCCGCATCCACAGAGGACTACGAACGCGCGGGACAGGCGCTGCTGCTCACCGGCGTGACCGCGTACCAGCCGACGTTCATCACCGCGGCGGAGAGCACGATCGTCGACGCGCTGCGCGCGATGCCGACGAACGGGGCGAGGCCGCGAGTCGTCGGAGCGCATCTCGAGGGTCCATTCCTCTCGGCCGAGCGGCTCGGGACGCATCCACTCGAGCATCGGAGAGACCCTGACCTCGAGCTGCTCGAGCGCCTGCTCGACGCCGGCCAGGTGACGGAGATGACGGTTGCGCCGGAGCTCCCCGGCGCGGGAGCGGTGATTCGCCGGCTGCTCGAGCGGGGCGTGGTCGTCTCGGCCGGCCACACGAATGCGACGGCGGAGGAAGCGCACGCGGCGTTCGATCTCGGCCTGTCGACCGTCTCGCACCTGTTCAACGCGATGCGTCCGTTCCGTTCGCGCGATCCTGGAATCATCGGCGTCGCGCTCACGCGGCCCGACGTGTTCGTGCAACTGATTGTGGACGGCCACCATCTCGCGGACGAAACCGTTCGCCTGGTGTGGGCTGCTGCGGGCGGGCGCGTCGCGCTCGTCACCGATGCGACCGCCGGCGCCTCGATCGGCGGCGGCACGTATCAGCTCGGCGACGTCGAGATCGAGGTCGCCGGCGGCGTGCCGACGCGGGAGGACGGCGTGCTGGCGGGGACAGTGCTGACGATGATCGACGCCGTCCGTAACCTTCACGCGCTCGGGATTCCGTTCGAGCAGGCGATCGCCGCTGCTACGTCGGTACCCGCGCGCATCGTCGGGCGTCCCGACCTCGGCGTGCTCGAGCAAGGGGCGCCGGCGGACATCGTCGTGCTCGACGACCGGCTCGAGATCACAAATGTGTTCTGCGCCGGAGAGGCTCGTGTCGTGGCTTGAGTCCGAGCTGCGCGAGCAGCCTGCCGCGCTCGCGCGTTTGTTGGCCCAACAGGCGTCCAACGCACAAGAAGCAGCAGTCGCGTTCCGCCGAGACGACGTTCGCTATGTCCTCATCGCGTCGCGCGGCAGCTCTTCGAACGCGGCGCGCTACGCGCAATACCTGCTCGGGCGCGCGAATCGCGTGCCCGTGATGTTCGCCACACCGTCGCTGTACACGATCTACGAGCAGCCTCCGAGCCTCGACGGCGCGATCGTCGTAGGCATCTCGCAGTCGGGCGCGTCCCCTGACGTGGCGTCCGTGCTGGCTGAAGCGCGGAAGCAAGGGCGACCGACGCTCGCCCTGACGAACGTTGCCGACTCGCCGCTGGCGCGACAAGCCGACGCCGTGTTGTCGCTCGAAGCGGGCGAGGAGCACGCAGTCGCCGCGACGAAGACGTACATGAACTCCATTGGCGCGATCGCGCTCCTCTTCACTGCGATCGGGGGCGACGGCGTCGCGCGTGCGGAGCTCGAACACATGCCCGAGCTGCTCGAACAGCAGATCGAGCTGAGCTTTTCGAGTGCACCTCCGCTCGATGGGTATGCGACGTCGACGGGTGCCACAGTTGTCGCACGCGGCGTCAACTTCGGCACTGCGCACGAGGCGGCATTGAAGATCCGCGAGCTTTCGAGCCTCGTTGTCGAGGCGTACTCACCGGCCGACCTGATGCACGGCCCGATCGCGGCGATCGGTCGCGGCTGGCCGGTCGTTGCGATCGCGCCGAGCGGCCCGGCTCAGGAGAGCGTCACGAGCGTGCTTCCGGCGCTCGAGGAGCGCGGCGCCCGCGTGCTCGTCATCTCCGACTCGGAGGACGCACTTGCGCACGCGGACACGCCGCTGCCGCTCGTTCCCGGCGTTCCCGAGTGGCTCAGTCCGCTGACCGCCGTTGTTCCAGCCCAGGTGACGGCAATGCGCCTCGCGACGCAGCGCGGCCTCGACGTCGACAATCCGGCCGGCCTGCGAAAGATCACGCTGACGCGCTGAGCAGCACGAGGTCTTGCGTGGGATTGCCGAGCGCGCCCTCAGCCTCGAGTGCAAGGAAGTCGAAGCCCTGCGCGAACGTCTCACGCAGGTAGCGCTCGGGGTGATACGCACTGCAGAGGTTCGTGCCTGCGACGGCGCCCCATCTGACGACAAGCTCGCCCGCGGCGAAGCGTGCACGCTCGTCGTCCGTCAAGCGAGACGCGTACGACCGTCCATGTGTCGTGAGGAGCAGGAAGCCGCCGGGCCGCAGAACGCGTCGGAGCTCGTCGCGCCAGGCGAGCTCGAGCTCTTCGGTGAGATGCGTGAATACCGAGAGCGCGTACACGAGATCGAAGCTCGCGTCCTCGAAGGCGAGAGGCGGTGCGAGCCCATTCGTCTCGAACTCGGCAAAAGAGAGGTTGGCGCGGCACCACTCGACTGCCTTCGTGCTCATGTCGCTGCCGCGCATGTTTCCGGCGAACGTGTTCCAGTAGCGCGTCACGCGGCCGCAACCACATCCGAAGTCGAGCACCGCGTCGAGCTCGGCGACCGGCACGTGCGCGGTGATCGCGTCGTAGGCCGCGCGGCCGCTCCGCAGAAACCAGTCGGCGTCGGCGGTTCCGGCGACGTGCACCATGAGACGCCGCGGCGGCAACGGCGGGCCCTCGACCGCGAAGGCGGGGCGGTTGGGACGGAGAGACACGACGTGCTCGTACGCGCGAAACGCAGGGCCAATCAATCCGGTGCGCTCGAGAAACAAGAGGACCGCGCGCTTCACGGCGGAGACGCTATAGCGTCGTCTCGTGGACGCCGAGAAGGGTGACGCGCTCGCGCGCGCGAAGGCGCGGCTCGACCGGCTCGATCTGTACCCGCGGCCCGTTTCGCTTCGCGGCGTGCGGATCTTCGTCGCCCCGTGGCTCTTCCGGTTGCCGTGGTTCCGCCGCTTCGACGGTTACGCGGCGCACTGGACGATCCTCCTGCGTTCGCGCGAACTCCTCGCGGCCGATGACCTCGTGGCGCATGAGCTCTGCCATGTCTGGCAGATGCAGCATCACCCGTTCCGGATGCCGCTCTCGTACGTGTTGACCGGCTACGAGGACAACCCGTACGAGCGGGAGGCGCGCTCGCTACCGTAGTTCCGCAGGTGCGTATTGCATTACTCGCAGCTCTGTCGTTCGTGTTTGCGCTCGCGACTCCGAGCTACGCCGGCCGAAGCGCCGTCCAGTACGTCGATACGGCGTACTTCTCGCACGCGCTCGACGCGCAGCTGCATTTCCTCGTTGCGCTGCCAGAGGACTACGCCTCGAGTACACGCCGTTACCCGGTCGTGTACTTCCTGCACGGGCTCCCCGCCGGCCCAACCTCGTATCGGAGTGTCGCGTGGGTCGACGACGACGTCGAGGCGGGCGGTCACGACGCGATCGTCGTCATCCCGCAGGGAACACGCCGCCTCCAGGGCGACCCCGAGTACCACGACTGGGGGCCCGGCCAGAACTGGGAGACCGCGATCGCCGTCGAGCTGCCGCGCATCGTCGACGCGCGTTACCGAACAATCCCGAACCGCACTGGGCGCGCGATCGTCGGCGTGTCGGCAGGAGGCTATGGCGCCGCGATCCTCGATGCGCACCACCCGGATGAATTTGGCGCGATGGAGTCGTGGAGCGGTTACTTCCGCCCGACCGATCCAACCGGTTCGCAGACGCTCGATGTCGGCGACAACACGTACGCGAGCGTCTTCGCGCAGGTCCCGAGGCTCCGCTCGGAACTCCGCCGCTACCCGACATTTGTTGCCTTCTACGTCGGGCGCAGCGACCGGACGTTCGTCGCCGACAACGTCGGCTTCGATGCCGCGCTGCGTGCCGCTCGGATCCCGCACGTGTTCGAGATCTACGCGGGCGGGCACGACGAGGCTCTCTGGCGGGCGCGCGCGACACCGTGGCTCTCGTTGGCGCTAAACCATCTCGCGCAACCGATCGGCTAGCCCTCCCGGACTACACTCAAGACGTGGCGCAGGCGCCAGTACTGCCGGCCGGCTTCGAGCTTCCGCTCGAGCCCAGGTTGCCGCGGATCGGGTCCGTGGACGCCGTCGCGCTCGAGGAGCGTGCCGCGTCGCTCGCGAAGCGGTCGATCAAGAAGGACGCGAAGGTGTTCGCACTCGAGCTCGCCATTCGCACGACCGACCTGACGACCCTCGAAGGCTCCGACACGCCGGGCAAGGTCGCTGCGTTGTGCTCGAAGGCGATCCGGCCGGATCCGAGCAATCCGGCGATCCCGTCGGTGGCGGCTGTCTGCGTGTATCCCAACCTCGTCCCGACCGCGCACGAACGGCTCGAGGGAACCGGCGTGAAGGTCGCCGCGGTTGCCACCGGATTTCCTTCGGGGCAGTACCCGACGCCGCTCAAGGTCGCGGACGTCCGGAGCGCGGTCGAGCTCGGCGCCGACGAGATCGACATGGTCATCGACCGCGGCGCGTTTCTTTCCGGCCGCTACTCGAAGGTGTACGACGAGGTCGTGCGCACGAAGGAAGCGTGCGGCGACGCGCACCTGAAGGTGATCCTCGAGACCGGCGAGCTCGGGACGTACGACAACGTGCGCCGCGCGACGCTGCTCGCAATCGCCGGTGGCGCGGACTTTGTGAAGACGTCGACCGGGAAGATCAATCCTGCGGCGACACTGCCCGTTGCGTTGTGCATGCTCGAGGCGATCCGCGACGTGCACCAGGAGACGGGACGAAGGATCGGCTTCAAGGCCGCCGGCGGGATCCGGCAGGCGAAGCAGGCGGTCCAGCATCTTGTGCTCGTGCACGAGACGCTCGGCCCGGAGTGGCTGACGCCCGATCTCTATCGCCTCGGCGCCTCGTCGCTTCTGAACGACATCCTCATGCAGCTGCGCAAAGAACAGACCGGTGCGTATCAGAGCGCGGACTACTTCACTCTCGACTGACGTGGGCGCGAAAACTTCGTATCTCGCCAAAGAGTTGGCACCCGCGCGTCACACATTCAGCGCGACCCTTATCCCCGCCCTAAAGGGTGGGGGGACGGAGGTGGGTGGGCTGCATGGCTGAGCTCGACCGCAAAAAGGATCGCGCGCCCGTCCCGAAGGACTGGGCGTACGCGCCCGCGCCCGAGTCGCGCGACATCGTTCACCTGCAAGAGCGCTACGGCCACTTCATCGGCGGCGAGTGGCTCGAAGCGACGGAGACGTACGAGACGATCTCGCCCGCGAGCGAGGAGCCGCTCGCGATCATCAGTCAGGGAACGCAGGCGGACGTCGACGGCGCAGTCGCCGCAGCGCGCGGCGCGTTTGCGAACGGGTGGTCGTCGCTCCCCGGCTCCGAGCGCGCGAAGTACCTGTTCCGCATCGCACGCATCCTCCAGGAGCGCTCACGCGAGTTCGCGGTGCTCGAGTCGCTCAACGGCGGCAAGCCGATCAAGGAGTCGCGCGACGTCGATCTCCCGCTCGCGGCCGCGCACTTCTTCTACTACGCCGGCTGGGCCGACAAGCTCGAATACGCATTCCCGAACCGGCAGCCGAAGCCCGTCGGCGTCGCGGGCCAGATCATTCCGTGGAACTTCCCGCTGCTCATGCTTGCGTGGAAGGTCGCGCCTGCGCTCGCGTGCGGCAACACCGTCGTACTCAAGCCCGCGGAAACGACGCCGCTCACGGCGCTCCTCTTCTGCGACGTCCTGCGCCAGGCGGAGCTTCCGCCGGGTGTCGTGAACATCGTCACCGGCGACGGGCGCACCGGCGCCGCGATCGTCGACCACCCGGACGTCGACAAGATCGCGTTCACCGGATCCACCGACGTCGGGAAGCTCATCCAGCGCCGGCTCGCCGGCAGCGGGAAGAAGCTGACGCTCGAGCTCGGCGGCAAAGCGGCGAACATCGTCTTCGACGACAGCGCGCTCGACCAGGCCGTCGAGGGAATCGTCAACGGCATCTACTTCAACCAAGGCCACGTCTGCTGCGCCGGCTCGCGCCTGTTCGTGCAGGAGTCGATCTACGAGCCGCTCGTCGAGAAGCTGAAGCGGCGGCTCGAAACGCTCCGCGTCGGCGATCCGCTCGACAAGAACACCGACGTCGGCGCGATCAACTCCGCGATGCAGCTCGAGAAGATCAAGGAGCTCGTCGCTGCCGGTGAAGAGGAAGGCGCGGAGATCTACCAGCCGCCGTGCCGCCTTCCCGAGAAGGGCTACTGGTTCGTGCCGACCGTCTTCACGAACGTCGCGCAGAGCTATCGCATCGCTCAGGAGGAGATCTTCGGCCCCGTGTTGTCGGTGCTCACGTTCCGCACCCCCGAAGAGGCGATCGAGAAAGCGAACAACACGCCGTACGGATTGAGCGCCGGCGTCTGGACGGAGAAGGGCTCGCGCATTCTTTGGATGGCGCAGCGTCTGCGCGCGGGGGTCGTGTGGGCGAACACGTACAACCGGTTCGACCCGAGCTCGCCCTTCGGCGGATACAAGGAATCCGGCTTCGGTCGCGAGGGCGGCCGCCACGGGCTCGAGCCGTATCTGAGGTTCGACGCATGAGCCGGATGCCGGTCAAGAAGACGTACAAGCTGTTCATCGGCGGTGCGTTCCCGCGCAGCGAATCGGGGCGCACGTACGAGGCGGAAGGGCAGAACGTCGCACGCGGGTCGCGCAAAGACGTGCGTGATGCGGTGCGCGCAGCGCGCGCCGCGTTCCCGGGCTGGGCCGCCGCGACCGCATACAACCGTGGGCAAGTTCTCTACCGGCTCGCCGAGATGATCGAGGCGCGCGTGTCTGAGTTCGCCGAGCTGTCGACCGGGCGCGACGAAGTGGAGCGCGCGATCGACAGGATCGTCTGGTACGCCGGCTGGGCGGACAAGCTCCCACAGGTGCTTGGCGGCTCGAACCCGGTTGCCGGTCCCTACTTCAACTTCACCGTTCCCGAGCCGACCGGCGTGGCCGCGGTGCTCGCGCCCGACGAGCCGCCGCTGCTCGGGCTCGTCACGCGCGTGCTCCCGCCGCTCGTCGGCGGCAGCGCGGTCGTCGCCGTCGCATCGGAGACGCGGCCGCGGGCAGCAATTGAATTCGCCGAAGCCATCGCGACGAGCGACG
>DASSXM010000121.1:0-18306 GCA_035703805.1 Gaiellaceae bacterium
GATGACGCGCCGTCTTCTCCTGCTCCTCGCAGTCGGCGCCGCGCTCGCGCTGCCCGCCGTCGCGGCCGCCGACCCCGTCCCTCCCGCTCCCCCTGCGACGACAACCGTTCCGGCGAGCGTCCCCGGCGTGCAGGTCGGACCGACGCTGCCGACCACTCCCAGCGGAGCTGCCGGCGGCGGCGCAACGGTGAACGGCGACCAGGCGAGCCATCCGCACTTCTGGGACCTACCGGGGCGGATCAAGCAGTCGATCAACGACTGGTTCAAAGGGCTCGTCGTCGACGCGCTGACGCCGATGCTCGACCTCGTGGGCAAGACGGTGCTCGCGACGCCGCAGCTCACCGCGAATGCACAGGTCGGACAGCTGTGGAAGCTGAGCCTTGTCTCAGCGGATGCGCTGCTCGTCCTCTTCGTGCTCGTGGCGGCGGGAGTGGCGATGAGCCACGACACCATGCAGACGCGGTACGCGCTCAAAGACCTGGTCGGTCGACTCGCCTTCGCCGGAATCGCGATCAACGCCAGCCTCGCCCTCACGGGTCAGATGATCACGCTCGCGAACGCGCTCGCGGCGGGGTTCCTCGGCGACGGCGCCAGCGCCGCCGGCGGCGCCTCCTCCTTGCAGACGTTCATCGTCGGCGCGCTCGCGGGCGGCGGCATCTTCATCACCTTCCTCGGTCTCGCCTGCGCCGCGGTCGCGGTCGTGCTGCTCGTTCTCTATCTCATCCGGGCGGCGATCGTCGTCGTCCTCATCTGCGCGGCGCCGCTGATGTTGCTCTGCCATCTGTTCCCGCAGACCGAGGGCCTCGCGCATCTGTGGTGGCGGGCGATGGCGGCCGCGTTCGGGATCCAGATCGCGCAGGCGCTCGTCCTTGCTGCCGCCGTCCGCGTCTTCTTCACCAGCGACGGCGGTTCGGGTCTCGGCCTCTCCGTCACCGGCGCCGTGATCAACATGCTGATCTGTCTCTGCCTGCTCTTCGTCTTGGTGAAGATCCCCTTCTGGGCGAAGCAGCTCGCGTTCGGCCGCGGTGGCAGCTCGAGCACGATGCGGCTGGCCAAGCATGTCGTCGCCGTGCGGACCGGGATCCCGCGAGCGGTGCTGTAGATGGCGGCCGTCAAGGTTCCCGCCAACGTCGAGCTCCGCGACCGGCTCGCCTTCGGTCTGACCGCGAAGCAGCTCGGCATCCTCGCCGCCACCGCGGTCAGCGCCTACGGCGGCTTCCTCGTCCTCGCACCGCTGCTTCCCGCGCCGGCCGCCGTCGCGGCGATGGCACTCGTCGCCGCCGGCGGTGTCTTCCTCGCGCTCGTCCGCCACGACGGACTCGACGGTGACCAGCTCGCACTGGCGCTCGCGCGCTACCTACGTGCGCCGAAGCGGCAGCTTCTCGCACCCGAAGGCATGCCGACCCGTTTCCCGGGCGCGCCGCGGCAACCGAAGACGGCCGCTCTCGACATCCCCGTCCGTCGCGTCCTCGAAAGCGGGCTGATCGAACTCGCAGACGGCAGCTACTGCCGCCTGCTCAGCGCGCGCGGCGCCAGCTTCGAACTGCGAAGCCCTGCCGAACAAGCAGCGTTCGTCGCCGCCTTTGAGCGCTTCCTCAACGGGCTCGCCGAGCCCGTGCAGCTCGACGTCCGAAGCGAACGGGTCACGCTGCGCCCACACGCAGACCAGATCGAAACCGCAGTCGCCCACATCGCAACTGCAGAAAGGCTCAAGGGTGCGGCGCTCGACCACGCTGCGTTCCTGCGCGAGCTCGGCGAGACGAACACCCTGCACCGGCGGCGCATCGTGCTCGTGCTCCGCTCGCGTGACCGCAGCGCGGAGCTTGCCGAGGTCACGCTCGCACGCCGCGCCGGCGAAGCGAGCGAACTGCTGCAAGGCGCCGACGTCGCGCTCGCTTCGCTCGGCGGTGAAGACGCTGCGCGGCTGCTTGCCTGCACGCTCGATCCGCCTGGACCCAGCCACGGTTCCCACCTCACAGGAGTCATCCATGCGCAAAGCCGTCAGCACGACGCCACGCAAGCAGGAAACCCGGACACCGACGCAGCCGCCGGAGGCGGGCCTGCTCGGCCCCGCCGCGCTCGAGCTGCGCGCCGATCGCGTTCGCGCCGGAGCACGCTGGCAGCGGACACTCGCGATCAGCGGCTACCCGCGTGAGGTTGGCTACGGCTGGCTCGCACCACTCCTGCGCGCCGCGCCGCAGCTCGAGGTCTCGCTCCACATCGAACCGTTCCCGGCCGAGATCGCAGCACAGCGGCTGCAGAAACAGCGCGCCCGCTTCGAATCGACCCGCCGCCTCGAGGTCGAACGCGGCAGCCTCAGCGACCTCGGCGTCGCCGCCGCCGCCCACGACGCCGAAGACCTCGCGACGAGACTCGCGCGCGGCCAGAGCCGCCTCTACCGCGCCGGCCTCTACCTCTCGATCAGCGCCGACACAGAGGACGAGCTCGAACGCGCAACTGAACGCGTCAAGGCCCTCTGCGCCGCGCAGCTGCTCACCTGCGCCCCGACCACCTTTCGGCCGCTCGAGGGGTGGCTCTCCACGCTGCCGCTCGGCCTCGATCGTCTGCGCCTGCGCCGCACCTTCGACAGCGAGTCGCTCGCGGCCTCCTTCCCTTTCGCCGCCGCCGAACCACCACTCGCCGAGCAGGGCTGCTTCTACGGGCTGTCCGACTCCGGCGCGCCGGTCGTCTTCGACCGCTTCGCGTGCGACAACTACAACGGCGTCATCCTCGCCCGCTCCGGCGCCGGCAAGAGCTACCTCGCCAAACTCGAAGCACTGCGGTTGCTCTACCAGGGCGTGCAGGTCTTCGTCGTCGACCCCGAAGACGAATACCGCCGCCTCTGCGACACCGTCGACGGCGCCTACCTGCCCCTCGCCGGGCCAGACGCCGTCACGCTCAACCCGCTCGACCTGCCGCCCGGCCGCGACCACGGCGCCCTCACCGAGCGCATCGTCTTCCTCACCGAACTCGTCGAGCTGCTCGCCGGCGGACTCACCGGCGCCGAGCTCGCCGCTCTCGACCGCGCCGCCCACGCCATCTACAGCACCGCGGGGATCAGCAACGACCCCGACACACACACCAGGCCGGCGCCGCTTCTGCGCGACCTCGCGGCCCAACTCGAAAACGAGGGCCGCGAGGCGCGCCGACTCGCCGAACGGATCAGCCCCTACACCGTCGGCTCCCTCTCCCATCTCTTCAGCCGACCGACCAGCGTCCAGCCTGCGGGAGAGCTCGTCTGCTTCTCGCTGCGCGGCCTTTCCGCCCGGCTGAAGCCGGTCGCGCTGCTCCTCTGCCTCGACGCGATCTGGCGCTCCCTCGACGCTCAACCGCGCAAGCGCTGCGTGCTCGTCGACGAAGCCTGGCTGCTGATGCGCGAACCGGCCGGCGCCAGCTTCCTCTACCGGCTCGCCAAGAGCGCCCGCAAGCGCTGGTGCGGCCTGACCACGATCACCCAGGACGCCGGCGACCTGCTCGGCACCGAGCTCGGCCAGGCAGTCATCGCCAACGCCGCCAGCCACATCCTCCTCCGCCAGGCGCCACAGTCGATCGACCGCATCGCCGACGCGTTCCGGCTCACCGAAGGCGAGAAGCGCTACCTACTCACCTGCCCGCGCGGGCACGGACTCTTCGTCGTCGGCGACGACCGCTTCCCCCTGCGCGTGCTCGCCAGCCCCGGCGAACACCCAATCGTCACCAGCGACCCGGCCGAGCTGGCCGCGGCGGCTTGAAGGCCGCGCTCGCGGCCGCGACCTCGCTGCTCCTCCTGCCGATCCTCGTCATCGGCGCAGCCATGGGCGGCGTCCAGGCCGCACAGCCAAGCACGAACGCGCTCGCCGACATCCCGCCCGACTACCTCGCCCTCTACCAGGAGGCCGCGACCGAGCTCGGAATGCCCTGGGAGTTGCTCGCTGCCGTCGGCAAGGTCGAATCCGACCACGGCCGCAACCCCGACTGCTGGCAGCCGAACGCCGCCGGCGCAGTGGGTCCGATGCAGTTCCTGCCCGCCACCTTCGCCGAATACGACTGGGCCTCCGGCAGCACCGACCCATCGATCGACGACCCGCGCGACGCCATCTACGCCGCCGCCGCGCTGCTCGTCGACAACAACGTCCGCGACAACCCGCGCCAAGCGCTATACGCGTACAACCACTCCAACAGATACGTCGACCAGGTTCTCAGCTGGGCCGCCCTCTACCAGGGCCAAGACAACTCGAAGCTCGCGGGCGATGCAGTCGCGGTCGGCGCGCCGACCGCGGCCGCCGGCGGCGCCGTCGCCTACGCGCTCGCTCAGCTCGGCACTCCCTACCTCTGGGGCGGCGACGGTCCCGGCGGCTTCGACTGCTCCGGCCTCGTCCAAGCCGCCTACGCCGCGGCCGGCATCCAACTGCCGCGAACCGCACAGGACCAATTCGATGCCGGGCCGCTCGTACCGGACGGTCAGCAGCTCGAGCCCGGCGATCTCGTCTTCTTCGGAACCGGCGCGAGCGACGTCACCCACGTGGGGATCATGGTCAGCCAGACCGAGATGGTCGACGCCCCGCACACCGGCGCCGTCGTCCGCCTCGAGCCCTACGCCTGGAGCGACTACCTCGGGGCCACCCGTCCGACCGGGTCGTAGCAGCGGCCGCGATGTGGTTCGCCTATGTCGACGAGTCGTTCAACCGCTCCCAGCACTGGGTGGCCGCGCTGCTCGTCCAGCACACCAGCGTCAACGAAACGGCGCGCGCACTCCGCCACGTCGTCGACCACGCGAGCGCCGAATTCGGCATCGCCACGACCGCCGAGCTGCACGGGCACGACCTCTTCCACGGCAGAGGCGAGTTCGCACCGATGAAGACGGTCCCGCGCGCGCGGATCGCTCTCTACGCTTCCGCGCTCCGGACACTCGTGGACGCCGACTGCTGGATCATCCTGCGCGGCGTTTCCAAGCCCGGCTTGCTTCGCCGCTACGGAGCCGGCCACGAGCATCCGCACCGCATCGTCATGACGCACCTGCTCGAGCGGATCGACATGTTCTGCCACAGCGCGCGAGGCGGCGACGATCACGCCGTCGTCGTCGCCGACGAGCACCACGAAACCCAAAGCGCACTGCTCCGCGACCTCGTCACCTACCAAGACCGCGGTACCTGGGGCTACCTCGCTCGCAGAATCCACCGCGTCGTCGACACCATCCACTTCGTCAACTCACGCACCAACCCGCTCGTCCAAGGCGCCGACTTGATCGCGTTCCTCGCACTCCGTACAAAGACCGTCCGCGAAACCGACACGCGTGCCGCCCACGCGACTAGCGCTGTGCAGGCCGTCATCCAACCCCGCATCCATCACGACCACTGCTGGTGGCCGTAGATGCACAAAGGGCCTCACCGCCGGCGAGACCCTAGGGCTGGACGGGCTGCTGTCGCGCACCCACGGCAAACAATTATGTCCGTGACGCAGCCGAGTGCTGTTCCGGACTTCTCCGCTCGCAGGCGCCAGCGTCCTCTCAACACTGGCAAGCGGAAGCTCTTGCGATCGCGTTCAGCGCCTGCATGGAACTCTTCGCGACGGGGCCGCTGAAGGTCGGCTAGCGGTCGTCCCCGGTCAGGGATGGGCGGAACTTGGCGTTGGGCAAACCGTGTCATCGCAGCTGAACGGCTAGAGATCGAGTGACAGGATGGACGACGAGATCAGGCACGAGGCAGCGATGGCGCCGTCACTTCCGGCGACGCGATACTTCGCTCTTCCGGTGAGTCCAACACGAGGAAGGGTGACTCGATGGCGAAGGCAGCAGCTGGCGGTGGCGGCGCGGATAGCTCGGTGGCGGACCAGCTCCGCGCGCTCGGTGTGAAGGGTGTCCTCGTGCAGATGGCCGAGCGCGGCCAGCTCCTCGCCCTGAAGTGCGAGATGCCGCAGTGCTACCACCACAAGGGGCGCGGCGCGTTCGATCCGGTCACGACGCCGCGCACCAAGTGGGCACCCTCGCCCGACCACTACCCGATCCTTAAGTCGGTCGGCGGGCAGCTAGTCCCCGAGAACGTTCGACTGTCCCACATCTGGTGCAACAACCGGGACTATGGATGGCGGACGCAGATCCGGACGCTGCTCGCAAAAGGCAAGTCCCTCGCCGAGATCGCCGAGGCCCTTAACAACAAGGGTGTCCCGCCGGCCCACGGTACGAACCGATGGACGGCCGCCATGGTGCGCAAGGCCTATGTGTCCTAGGCCAGCGCGGGGTCTAGTGGCTCTGCCCCAGCTTGTCGAGTAGGAAATCGCTGATGGTCCCCATGGTGCGGATCGCTGCTCGGGACTCGGAGGGAGTGACCGTCGAGGCCCACGGTCGTCCGTGCCCCGTTCCTTCCTTGTTGCGTAGACCGTTGATCGCGCAGCCGGCCTCGTAAAGGCTGCGTTCGACGCGGCAGGTTCTTGGCTCCCCCGGCTGCGTTGGGTGCGCTGTCGTCATCAGCCCAAGCGCGGTGAACGCCTGACCGAGCAATGTCGGGAAGTCGGCGCGCTCGTCGTACTTCCCCCACTTCTCAGTCACGACGTGTGCCGCGGTCGCCTCAAGCAAGTCCTTGCTCGTACCGACCACGAGCGGGTCGTCGTCGGCTCCGCGAGCAGCGCGCCGCGCGTACGCGCGAAGCACCTCTGTGGCCTCCGGACCAGAGAGCCCGTCGAAGCCGAGTGGGAGCAGTACGCCATCCGGAGACAGGTCGAATCCCTCGGTGCGGAACGCGGCGCGTGCGTTCTCAATCGCGTCGGCGCCGACGTAGTTGGACGATTCCGATCGAAAACCGCCACATCCTCGGATCTCCGCCAGCAGGTAACCGATGAACCGTCGTCCTGCTGCTTCGTCGCTCTCGTACGCCCAGCTGAGCACCGCGCGAACGCGCTTCTCTTTGCCTCTCGGCTCCGTTGGGTCGCCACCAACCCTGGCTCGTTTGATCTGGCCTGTGATGTCGGAATGCGTCGGATCGCGGGGACTGTCGTGATCCTCTACGAGTCGAGCGACAGCCGTGATGATCGCGTCTGAGAGCGGCGGCTCGGTGCCCATTACATGCTCAGGCGTTCTTGCACGCGGCGTCAGCCTGATGGGCGTAGGTGTTCGACTGGGCGTCGAGGCTTTTCACCGTCTGCACAGCTGCAGCCCACTTCGTCCTCGCGGTCGCGAGTGCTGCGTCCGCTGCGCCGATCGCCGACTGGACCGCACCCGCGGAGGGCATCCCCGGGGGGACGTAGCCGCTAGCCGCTGCTTGATCGGTCGCAGCCGCTTGCGCGTCCCTGCGCAGCTGGGTTATGTCGTGCGCGACCGACTGCTCGTCGTTCGTGATCGAGTACTCGTCCGTGGAGGTGATCTGGTAGTCGTCGGTCGAGGTCACCTGGTAGTTGTCAGTACTCGAGACCTGGTAATCGCCGCCGCTTGAGCACGTCGACCGATGGGCCAGCAGGTGATTCAAGTCCTGCTTCTGGGTGGCGAGATCAGCGCGCATTTGCTGCAGGTCGGTGGGTAGCTGGCCGAGGTCCGTACTCAGCTGGCTGACGTCGTTCTGCAGGCTCGAGATGTCCGAGCTGACCGCGTTCGCATCGCTCGCCACCTGATCCCGCGCTTTCTGCGCGGCTTGCTGCTGGGCTTGCGCTTGCTGGGCAGCCCGGCCTTGCCCATTCACACCCTGCACGGCGGCGTTGTAGTCGGCGACCGTCGCGCGTCGGAACGTGAACGAGCTGATCTGGCCGTTGCTCCCAGGCGGCGCGTTCAACGTGACGCTCGAGCCCGTGATCGTCCCGTTCCAGTTGTCACCCGAGTCGAGGGTGATCGTGATGCTCGACCCGTTGATGACGCCTGTGAACGTGTGCGACTCGTGCGAGACCTGGGTCGGATTCGAGAGGTCCGTATACGACTCGGCGAGCGTGCCCGTGACTGCGTTCCCCGTGCGAGTCCACTGGATGAAGAGGACACCGTTCGACGCGTATGCGAGGTAACCAGGCTGTGTCACGCCGACCGCCTGTGTTGTTGTGGTCGCCGGCTTCGCCTGTGGCTTCGGCCAGCTCGCGTTGAACTGAGCACCCCAGGTCGAGCGCATCTGGGCGAGGTAGTCATCGAGGACCGCGGAGCAGACATCCGATTTCGAGGCGGGAAGAGCGCACTCGATCCGCGCAGCGTCATCCGACCACTTCCCGTGCGGCGGCAGGTAAAAGACGAGTCCTTGGACGGGGTTCACGCCGCCCGAGTACACACCGTTCCCCTTCACGTTTGCCGGGTCCTCGAATCTGACGACGTTCGGTGCGACGTGCGTGACGATCTCGTCCTTCAGGTTCGACGAGCCCGAGCAGGTGAACGAATACCCGAGGTTCTTGCCAGCGGCCGGGAAGAACGCGCAGACGAGGTCAGCCATGCAGCCCTGGCAGGCAGGCACCTCCTGGACAGTCACACCGGCGGTGGGATGCTGCGGATCACCGCCCGTGGGGACGATCGTGATCCCGGCGCTCCCATCAGCGCCCTCGCTCGAGGCACACTTGCCTCCCGCAGGCCCGAGCACCGTGATCGCACCCGCGTAGAAGCTCACCTTCCTCGCCACGGCCGAGGCAAGAGTCGCCGGCATCGTCGCCGGCGGAGTCTTCGTCTTCTCACCCTGAATGCCGAACGTGGTCGGGCAACGGCTCACCGGAACCGGCACGAGCGAGGCGTGCCCCGAGCTTCCGCCGCAGCCGGAGGCGGCGAAGGCTGAAATGGAAGCGAGCGCGGCTCCCAGGACGACACGGCGTGATCGGGCCACGGGGATATTCATCCACGTCCAGCTGACACAGGCAACTGAACGGTGTCTGCGAGGCTACTCGATGGCGCCGAGGCTTTTGAGATGCGCCATCCAATCGCCGATTTGCGACTGAACCGGCTCGAGACTTGAGCCGAACCGGAGCTTGATCGGTTTCGCGCCGGGGATCCGCAGTCACGCGCTCTTCCGTCTGAGCTACCGCCCTGCTGGCTATCGCCGAACTCGTCAAGGTCGGCCCCAAAAACGTCCCTTTTCTTGCGCGGCGACCATGACTACTGCTGGTAGGCCCAGATGCACAAAGGGCCTCGCCGCTGGCGAGACCCTGAGGCTGGACGGGCTGCTTTTCGCACGCCCGCCACAAGTGTAGCCGGGCAGCGGATGCGCTTACGCCCTCCGAGCGAGCTGGCGAGCGGCACGGCAATCGGCCTGGGTTGAGTTGCCAGGCCGCTCGCCAGTAGCACCCGTCGGCGAGGGTGTCCCCGCTCCCGCTTAACCACCTCGGTTTTCGTCCCGCTGCCCTCTCGTCGCTTACGGCGTCTCGTTCGTGACCACCCACCCACACCTTCGGTGCGTTCGGGTGGTCACGAAACGGGCAGCGGGACGGTTTCCGTGCACAAGCGGGAGCGGGGACACATGCAAATCATCAACAGGAAAGCAATTCACAAAGAGAGATCAGAGAGCGAGGCAAAGAATGACAAGAAGGACGAGTGCCGCGAGTCTGGTCGTCGGCGAGCGTGCGGGAAGGCGGCAGCGACGCGACTTCGGCAGCGTGCGGATGTCGGAGCGAGACGCGCGGCTTCTGCTCCTGATCGGCGAGCAGTACGCGGTCACGGTCGATCAGCTTGCGCGGCTGATCGGCCGGACGTATCGGACGGCGCGCTGGCTTCGTGATCGCTGGCAGCACGCCGGCTGGGTCGAGAGCCGCCAGCTCATCGCGGGCGGCCCCTCCTACGTCTGGCTGACTCGCGAAGGAACGCGAGTCGCGCAGTCGCCGCACCGGACATGGGAGCCGAACCCGGGCATGGCCGCTCACATCGAAGCGGTCACCGAGATCCGCCTGCTGCTCGAGCAGCAGCTCGGCCTCGGCGACTGGCAGTCCGAGCGGACACTGGCGAAGACGTACGGGCCCCGTTCCGAGCTGCGCCTGCACCTGCCCGACGCGGTGCTCGTACGCGGGCAGGAGCGCGTCGCGATCGAGGTCGAGCTGACTCTGAAGAGTCGCGCGCGGCTCGACGAGCTCGTGCGCGACCTGGGCGAGCACTACCAACAGGTGTGGTACTTCGCCGCGGCACGGCTCGTGCCGACGCTGACCGAGATCGCGTCGCTCGCGCGCTGGCAGAACGTGCAGGTGCACCACCATCCGCCGCTGCTGCACGAGCTACGGCTGGCGGCATGAACGAGCCCCCTCGCTTGGCGCAGCCCACCCCAGGTGTACGCGAGCTCGAAGCGCTGCTCGCCGCGGTCGCGATCGTGATCGTGGGACCGCTCGCGATCGTTGTCGGTGCTGGGCTCGCAGCGGTGATGGAAAACCGCCGACGCGTCTGGCTGGCTGCGCTCGTGCTCCCCTCAACCGGGGGTGGGATTCTTGTCTGGGCCTTCGCGCGGCGACACGTGCTTGCCGCCGCGACCGCTATCCGTGCTGGCCAAGCGCATCGCGATTTTCGCGGCGTTGTGCTCGAGCTCTTGCCGCATCTGTTTCCGGTCTGGCTCTGCACGCTGACGCTGGCCCCGTTGATCGCGTTGGCGATCCTGCGCCGTCGCGGAGCGCGGCCGCTCGATCTAGACGGCGGCGAACAGCAGCGACCGCGGTCGACGGGGAGACTGGAGCGAAGGTGCGCCCGCCGCGCAGAGAACGAGCGCGAGCGCACGAGTGAGCGCTCCGGCCTCTTCCTCGGCTACAAGCTCGGCGGCGACGACCTGCTGCCGACGCGGCGGGGGCGGGTCGCGCTTTCCTTTCCGCGGCTCGAGCACCACCTGGTCGTCGCCGGTGCGACCGGCTCCGGCAAGACAGAGACGGTGCTGCGACTCGCCTACTCGCTCGCCGCGACAAGCAGCTGGACGGTCGTCTACGTCGACGGCAAAGGCGATCCGCAGACGAGGGACCGCTTTGAGGCCTTGATGGCACATGCGGGTCGGCGCGTTGCGCTCTTTCCGGAGCAGCGTTACGACGGCTGGCGCGGTTCGCCCGAGGAGATCGCGAACCGGCTCCTGCAATTGATCGACTTCGCCGAGCAGGGCGGCGGCACCTACTACCGCGACCTCGCCGTCAGCGCCGTGCGCCTCGCCTGCTGCACACCAGTCGGACCGCCCGCAAATTCCGACGAGCTGCTCAAACGCCTCAGCCAGAGGATGCTCACGCACCTGCATGCGGGACAGCCGGGAGCAGCGCAGGTAACGAGCATGCGCCCGGAGGACATCGACGCGATCCGAGCGCGCTACGCCGCCTTTTTCACCACTGTCGGCGGCGCGCTCGACGGCCCACTCAACTTCGACGAGATCGACAGCGCCTACTTCCTACTCGACGGCCTGCGCCTGAAGTACGAGGCGGGCTACCTCGCTCGCTTCCTGGTCGAGGAGTTCACGCAGTGGGCGGTCGGCCGCAAGCCGCGGGAGCAGCGCGTGCTGCTGATCGTCGACGAGTTCTCGGCGATCGCACAGGCAAGCCAAGCCCTCGTACACGTGGTCGAACGCGCACGCGGATTCGGTGTCTCCGCCGTCCTCTGCCCACAGGTTGCCGAGGGGATGGGCGGCGACGAGGCGGCAGCGAGGATCATCGGCTCAGCCCAGACGATCCTCTTGCACGCAACCGCGATCCCGTCGCAACTAGTCGACGTCGCCGGCACACGGCGCGTCTACGAATTCGCCCACCAACTCGACGGCGACGCGACAACCGGCTTGGGTTCTGCCCGGCTCCAGCACCAGTACCGGGTCGATCTCGACGAGGTGCGCCGCCTCGGTGTCGGACAGTGCTTCGCGATCAGCCGCGGTCTCGCGATGAAGCTGCAGATCGTCCCCGCGCCAAGCCAAGCGAGCCTGCACGAGCAGCCGCAACCCGACACCGGTTCGCGCCGACGCGGGCGTCTGTCGAGACGAGCGAGCTGGCGTTCAGCCGCTGGTCTCCCCTTCGTGCCAGTCGGCCTTGAGTCCTCGATCACCTTGCCCGCCGCCCGGCGCCTGCGCACGGTCGCTCCCCCACATCCCTAATCGGGATGCGCCCTACGGGCGCCCTGCGGGTGGGGGCACCCCCTTAGCTCCCTGCACAGTCGACCGGATCGGACGGGCAGCAGCTCCCTCGGCACAAGTCCAACCGTCTCGAAAGGAGACACGCAATGAACACCGTCCAGCTGATCGGCCGCCTCACCGACGACCCCAAGGCCGACACCACACCGACCGGCAAGAGCGTCTGCCGGATGCGGCTCGCAGTCCCCGGCTTCAACCGCGACGCCACCCCGGTCTTCATCGACATCGAGACCTGGAACAAGCTCGCCGAAGCCTGCGACCAGCACCTCGACAAGGGCCGCCGCGTCTCGGTCACCGGCCGGATCGCCCACGACCAGTGGGAAACAGACGGACAGAAGCGCCAACGCCACTACGTCGTCGCCGACAACGTCGAGTTCCTCGACGCCCGCAAGAACGGCGTCCAGGTCGAAGCCGACCCCGAGCCCGACGACAAGTAGCACCGGCCTGACATGAAGTCTTCGGAGCCCCGGCGCCGCCGGGGCTCCACTCGCGTCTTTGCTCGCCGCTCGCATGCGTTCGCGTCCTTTGTCGCTTCGAGCCTGCGGCCGCCCGCCGCCTGTCAAACCGCCTCCGGCGGTTTCCCGCGCCACACACCGGCGCGTGACAGAGCGGCTTACGCGGCTCGCGTTCGGCTCAGCGACAGGCCGCGCCCGCAGCAAGCGGGACGCGGGAAACCGGGCGCCCGGCCAACAGCGCCGGGCGCCCCTGACCCCAAGGAGGGTCATGAGCACCACAAAGAACAGCCGCACACCGGAGGTGCGGCTCGTCCCACTCGGCGAGATCCAGATCGCCGACGGCGGCAACCCGCGCCGACGGTTCGACGAGCAAGCACTCAGCGAGCTGGCCGCCTCGATCGGCCAGCACGGCGTGCTGCAGCCACTCGTCGTCTCCACCCACGACGGCGGCTACACCCTCATCGCGGGCGAGCGACGCTATCGCGCCGCCAAGCTCGCCGGCCTCACCCAGGTGCCGGTCAGCGTCCGCGACGCAGGCGAGCACGCGATCGAACTCGCCGTCGACGAGAACCTGCACCGCCAGGACCTCGACCCGGTCGAGGAAGCGCACGCCTTCCAGACGATCCTCCAGTCGGGCCGGCTCTCCAAGAAGGCGCTCGCGGAGCGGGTGAGCAAGTCGCCGCAGTACGTGAACGAGCGGCTGCGCCTGCTCGACCTACCAGAGCAGATTCAGCAGGCGGTCGCCGCCGACACCATCCCGGTCCGCCTCGCCAAGCCGCTGATCGCGATGGCCAAGGTCAGCGAGCCGGTCGCCTGCGCCTGCGTCGAGCTCGTCGTCAAGGGTGTCGCTGAGGTCGCAGATCTGGAAGAGCGGCCGGAGCGGGTAATCGGCTGCCTCGGCGATTACGAATGGCCCGACCCGCCGCCGCTCGCTCTCGCCGTCAGTAGCTACCAGCACTACACGCTCGACAGCCTGCCTCTGCCTGAGGGCTGCGAAGACATCCGTGAACGCGTCGAGGCGCTCGGCGAAGCGGTCGGTTTCCGCTTCGGCCAAGAGGAAGCGGACGCCGCCCGCAGCTACGGCTGCCTGCTCGAGTGCAAGCACGACCGGTTCTGGTCGAGCAGCTTCATCACCGACCCGGCCTTCATCGCCGACCGGATCCGGCTGCAACTCGACCAGCTGGAACGGCAGGCCAAGCGGGCCCAGCGCGAAGCCGAACGCCGACAGCCAGCTGAAGAGGCGGAGACCGCCGAGGACGAGAAGGAGCAGCGGCGGCAGGAGCGCGAGCAGCGCGCCGAGGCGAAGGAGGCGGCGACCGCCGCGAACTTCGAGCTCGGCCGCAAGCTGCAACTCCGCTACGACGCGCCAAAGATCACCACGCCGGTCGCGAAGCTGCTCGCGCTGCTGATCCTCGACCGCGATGTGGACAAGCTCGCCGGACGCGGCCTCCGCTACACGCGCGAGGACTGGCAGGTCATCGAGGCCAGGGAAGTACGCGGCCAGACGGTCGAGAAGAGCCGCTACCCCGAAGCGTCGGAGGCAGCCGACGCGCTGTACGCCGCGATCGAGCGTGCACGCACGCCCGAGCAGGTGATCGGCCGCCTGCTGCAGGCGCTGATCGCCGCACACGCAGCCGACGAAGACGCACTCCCGATGTCGAAGCGCGTCTTCTACGACCTGCCCGGCCGTTACAACGACGGACCGAGCGTCGAGATCCAGACCATCCTCGACCGGCTCGCCAAGCCCGTCCTGCCCCGCCACCTCGCAGCCAAGGCGCGGAACAGCGACGCGGCAGACGACGCGCAGGCCGCCTGACCCAAGAAGCGTCGGCCGGGGCCGAACGCTGCCCCGGCCGGCGCACTCGCCAAGGAAGGAGGAACAGCCGATGGCATCCAGCATCGACAACTACGCGCGCGTCTGGGACGGACGCCTCGACGGCATCCCCGACCAGCCCGCCGAACAGCTCTACGCCCGCGGCGCACATGTCGCCGAAGCGCTCAGCGCGAAGACCGTCGCCATGGTCGGCGCGCGGGCCTGCTCGGGCTACGGCGCGACCGTTGCGCGCACGTTCGCTCGCGAGCTCGCGGCGGCCGGCGTCACCGTCGTCTCCGGTCTCGCCCGTGGCATCGACGGCGAAGCGCACCGCGGCGCCCTCGACGCCGCTGGGCGCACGGTCGCCGTGCTCGGCTGCGGCATCGACCGCGACTACCCGGCCGCGCACGCCGACCTCGCCCGTCGGATCGTCGAGAGCGGCGGCATCGTCTCCGAGTACGAGCCCGGGACCGAGCCCGCGCCCTGGCGCTTCCCGGCCCGCAACCGAATCATCGCCGCCCTCGCCGACGCCGTCGTCATCGTCGAAGCTCGCTCCCGAAGCGGCGCCTTGATCACCGTCGACCTGGCGATGGAGATCGGCCGCCCGATCTACGCCGTCCCGGGCGAGATCACCTCCGCTCTCTCCGATGGCACCAACGATCTCCTCCGGCACGGCTTCGCAACCGCGATCACCTCCGCGCTCGACGTCCTCGAAGCGCTCGGCATCGAAGGAGGATCCGCATGAACACCAACCTCATCACCACCGAAGTCTCCACAGCCGAAGGCGGAGTCGAGGACTGGCGCTTTCAGCAGCTGCTCGCGGCCGGCTGGCCCGAACGGCAGGCGCTCGTCCTCGCCGCCCACCACGACATCGACCTCCATCTCGCCTGCGACCTGCTTGCGAGAGGCTGCGACCTCGCGCTCGCCTGGGAGATCCTGCTCTGACAAACGCGAACCTCGCGAGCATCCCGCGGTGAGTGTCAGTTCGCGCTCAGCTCGCCGAGTTCGATCTCCTCGATCCGAAAGAGCCCTCGCCATTCCGGCTCGTCATGAAGAAGCTCCGCGAGAATTCGCTCGGCGTCCTCGCGACGCGCGAACAGCTCGACCGAGAACTCGACCAGCTCGACCATCGACGCGTCGACGAGCGCGAACACCCGCATCCGGCGAGTCAACTCGATTCGGCGCGCCGACGCTAGGTGGCCCGAGCGGTCAGGTCCTCCTCGGCGGTGCTGGAGCCGCGGCCAGTCTGCGGCGTGCTCGCCCGGCGTCAACCCTGACGGGTTTCCGCGCCTACCGGCGCGTGACACCGGGCTCCGCCGCCGCTGAGGCACGGCTCCATCCAGCACCGCCACAAGGAGGAGCCCCATGGCCGCCAGCGACCCAGCAACCCATCGCCAGCTCGCCTACATCAAGGAACTCGCCTACAGCCGCGGCGTCAGCTTCATCCCGCCGACAAACCGGTTGCAAGCCAGCCGGCTGATCGACCAGCTCCAGCTGCGCGAACGATCGGTGCTCTTCGAGATCGCCGCCGACCGCGACGCAACCACGCAACGCCACGGTGAGCACGCCCCCGCGAGCTCACCCCACGACGATGAGATCAGCGGCTACGGCTCGCACGCCCATTGGCGCCATACCCGTCCGTCGAAGCGTCGCTGAGTCGCACCCGAACACCATGTCCACGTCGTTTGTCCAGGCACTCACCTGGGCGCAGACGGCAGCGCTGAACCCGCGCACGCCGAACTGCGTCAGATGCGGAGCTGTGCTCACATCGACGGCCGTCGCTCTGGCGTCGCACCGCTGCGATCGCTGTCGGGACCGATCCGGCCAGGCCGCAGCTCATTCAAGACGCGGCGTATGCCGCGCCGCCACGGCGGCGCCGGCGTCCACTAGACCTCTCGACTGGAAGGAGGAAGACAATGAACCAAGCAGCCACTGAGGTGAACGCCACCCGCGTCCGGGTTCTGTCGGCTGAGCCACCGTGCTACCTGACGGTGGCGGAACTCGCCGCTGCGCTCGGACAGAGCGATCGCACGACACGCCAGTTGCTCAACCACGGCCTCATCCCAGGAGCGCGTCGGATGGACCCGCAGGCCGGTCGCTCACCGTGGCTGATCCCGATCGACGCTCCGGCAAAGTACCTTGAGCAGTTCTACGAGAGGGCGAGCTGACGATGGCCCGAGCGAAACGCCACCGCACGAAACACGAAGGCGTCCACTACCGCGACCTTCGAGGCGGACGCGTGTACGACATCAACTACCGCAGCGGCGGTACGCGGCACTGGGAGAGCGGCTTCCCGACGATGGAAGCCGCGCTCGCCCGGCGTGACGAGCTCCGCTATCTCACCAGGCAGGGAATCCGCGCCCCCGTCAAGCGGCGCCGCTACCGCGACTTCGTCGCGGACGACTACCTCCCACGGCTCGAGGCACGCGTCGCCCAGGGTGAGCTTCGCGCGAGCACGGCGGCTCAGTACAAGCGCGACATTCGCAACCACCTACTGCCCGAGTTCGGTGCTTATCGCGTCGACGACATCGACGTCGAGCGAATCGAACGCTTCCGCGACAAGCTCACCGCCGACGGTCTCTCAAACGACACAGTGCGCCGCATCGTTACCACGCTCGGCTACACGCTCAAGCTCGCCCGCAAGTGGCGGCTGATCGCCCACAACCCTGTCGCCGACGCCGACAAGCCGACGACGCGACGACGTAAGCCCTCGCTACCGTCGCTTGAGGACGTCGAGCGGCTCGCGAAGGCAATGCCCAACCGTGAGATGGCCGCCCTCGTCCTGTTCGCTGCCTTCTCTGGCGCACGCAAGTCAGAATGCTTCGCCCTTCGGTGGACCGAGGTGGACCTTGCGCGAAACCACGAGACCGTCCGGATCGTCCGCCAGTACTACAAAGGCGAACTCGTCGAGGACACGAAGACGCTCGCGGGCGCGCGCGAGATTCTGCTCGCACCTCGTGCCGCGCGCGCTCTTCGCGAACTATCGGTCGCTCAACAAGTCGACGCGAGACCGAATCCTCACGGACTCGTGTTTCCTTCGCCGCGCGGCAGCTACTGGCGCGACTCCAACTTTGACCGACGCATCTGGCAGAAAGCACGCACCAAAGCGAAGCTCTCGGAGATCACCTTCCACACGCTGCGCTACTTCTACATCTCAATGGTGCGCGCGCAGGGACTTCCGACCGCGCTCACCGAACAACTCGTCGGACATGTCGATGAACGCACGCACCGCGGCTATACGCGACCGATTCCCGGTACTGAGCCGCTGATTCGCGCGGCGCTCGCCGAAGCATTCAGTCCAGGCAAGAAACGCAAGGCCTGACGATCAACGGAAGCACCTGATCGACAAATAGCTCGGAAGTGGCCTGGAAGCCCTCCGCGTTGCGCGGGCGCGGCCTCACGCTACGGCTGCATGGGAACTCGCCATTTCATCGAGAAGCGCCGGAATGGTGTTCATGTCGCGACAGACCGCGTAGCGCCACTCTCCATATCGCCCGTCTGCGTTCACGGCGGACACCCAGCGCTGCGCCGCTTGTTCCTTCACCTCCGCCTTCTCATCCCGGCCGCCCTTCGTTTCGAGGATGAGCGTCACGCCGTTCTCCAGCCGCACAAGGAAGTCCGGGATGTACTCATGCCCGCCGCCGGCGTGCAGATACGGAATTGCGAAGCCAAGTCCTTGGTTCTTGACGAACGCAGCTACACGCGGATGCGCGTCGAGGTGATAGGCCGCGGAGTTCTCCCATTTCGAGTCTGCAACGACGTAATTCAGATGCGACTTGATCACGTCCTTCACGGGCTTCGTCGTCCAGAAGTCGACCTGCGCTGTCGACCCCTCTGGACGGTCGGATTCGTAGCGCGGCACCTCGGGTGCTTCTCCTTGTGACGCATCTGGATGGATCGCCTCGACCAGCCGCTCGATCGCCAGGCCGTACCAGGGTGACGTGAATACGTCGATCCGCTTCTCGGGCGACGGCACGGAAACCTTGTCGCGAACGAACTTCTGCACGATCTCGAGCAGCTGTGGAAACAGCACGTGCGCCGGCGCTTC
>DASSXM010000122.1:0-30309 GCA_035703805.1 Gaiellaceae bacterium
GGCCGATACCGCCGACGCGGACCCGCCGCCGGAGCCGCCGGGAACACGCTCCGGATCCCACGGGTTGCGGGTCGGCCCGTACGCCGAGTTCTCCGTCGACGAGCCCATCGCGAACTCATCGGTGTTGGTCTTGCCGATGACCCGCAGGCCGCGGTCCTTGCAGCGTGCCGCGACCGTCGACTCGTAGACCGGCACGTAGCCCTGCAGGATCTTCGAGCCCGCGGTCGTCGGAATCCCGCGCGTGCCGATGACGTCTTTCAGCGCGATCGGGATGCCATTGCCGTCGGACTGTTCGCACACGTGCAAGAAGCAGTGCAGCTCCGGGTCTCGCTCGCCGATCGCGGCGAGATACGCGGCGTAGAGCTCGTCGCTCGACACCTCCTTCGTGTCGAGGAGCTTCCACGCGCCCTCCGCCGTCAATCTCAGCGTGTCGATCACGCGCGCTCCTCAGCGGCGTCGGCTTTCGCCGCGCGAAGCGCGGCTTCGCCGACGCCTGACGCTGCTCGCGGCAGGATGCTGCGCTCGCGGAGCTTGGCCGTACTAGATGTACTGACCTGCGCTCCGCTCGCTTGCCTCCTTTGCGAGCAGCGTCTGAGGGAGGCGCGTTTCATTCGCCGCCGGGCGGAACCTTGAAGTAGTCGCCGTCGCGCTCGGGCGCGTTCGCAAGCGCGTCCTCGACGGAGAGGCACGGGCGCGGCTCGTCCGCTTCCCAGACGTTGACGACGTCGAGCGGATGCGACGTCGGGGGCACGTCGGCGAGATCGAGCTCGGAGACCTTCGAGACCGCCGCGAGGATGTCGTTCAGCTGCGCGCCGAGGCGCTCGAGCTCGTCCTCGCCGAGCTCGAGGCGCGCGAGATGCGCGACGTGCAGCAGCTGTTCGCGGGTGATCTCTGCCACTTCGAAATTCTCCCTGAAAACGGAAGAGGCCCCTGTCGGGGCCTCTTCACACTGGGTTCCGACAGCTCTCTAGATCGCCTGGACGTTCGCGGCCTGTGCGCCCTTCGGGCCCTGCACAACCTCGAACGACACGCGCTGGCCTTCGGTCAGCGACTTGTAGCCGTCCATTGTGATCGCCGAGAAGTGAACGAAGACGTCGTCTCCGCCCTCGCGCTCGATGAAGCCGAAGCCCTTCTCGTTCGAGAACCACTTTACGGTGCCCTCTGCCAACTGTTCCTCCTAACAACCAAACAACGACGACGTGAGTCGCCGACCGATATGAACGGGCGGAGGTTAACCCCCGCGAACGGGATTCGCAAGCCGTTTTTGCGCGGCGGCGACCGTGTTCGCGAGCACCATGGCGATCGTCATCGGCCCGACGCCGCCCGGAACGGGTGTCAGGTACCCCGCGCGCTCGGCCGCAGCGGGGTCGACGTCACCGAGGAGGCCGTCGTCCGTACGCGTCAGGCCGACGTCGATGACCGTCCCTTCCGGCTTCACCATGTCGGCCGAGATCAAGTGCGGCTGCCCGACGGCGGCGACGAGCACGTCGGCCGCGAGCGTGTGCGCCGCGAGGTCCCGCGTGCGCGAGTGACAGATGGTCACCGTCGCGTTCTCCTGGAGGAGCAGGTGCGCCACAGGCTTGCCGACGATCGCGGAGCGTCCGACGACGACCGCGCGCGCGCCGCTCAGCGGGATCTCGTACTCCGCGAGCATGCGCATGACGCCGAGCGGCGTTGCGGGCACGAGCGTCGGGCGGCCGAGGTAGAGCCGGCCGGCGTTGTACGGATGGATGCCGTCGACGTCCTTTGCGGGATCGATCGCCTCGATCGCTCTCGCCTCGTCGATCTGCGACGGAAGGGGGAGCTGCACGAGGATGCCGTCGACTGCATCGTCGGCGTTGAGGTCGGCGAGCAGCGCGAGCAGCTCATCCTCGGTCGTGTCGGCGGGCAAACGGACGTCTTGCGCGTCGATGCCGACGCCCTGCGCCGCCTTCTGCTTGAGGTTGATGTAGACGTGCGACGCGGGATCGTCGCCGACCAGCACGGTCGTCAGGCCGACCTTGCCCATCCCCGCGACCTCGGCCGCGACCTCCTCGCGCACCTTCGCCGCAAGCGCTTTCCCGTCGATGAACGTCGCCGTCACGCGAGGGAGGTTACTCCGCGAGGTGAGCGCCACTGCCCGCCTGCGCGGATGCGCTCGACGAGCGCTCGCTCGAGCGTCGTCTTCGGTTCGAGCTTGTCGAGATCGGCATCGAAGGTGTGGAAGACGAAGCGGAGCACATCCGCGTTGCCGTCGCCGCCCTCGTCGCTGAGCGTGAAGCGGCGTTGGAAGCGCACGATGTTCGAATCTTCCGGGAGCACATCCGCGAGAGCGGGATCGAGCAGCCAGCTTCTGCATGCGGCTGTGTGGTGGTCCGGAAAGACTTCGCGCGCTCGCGCGAACGATGCGTCGCAGGCGACGGGCGTGAGTGGACCCGTCTCGGGAATGTGCACATCGAGCACGCCGTCGCCGCCGTCCTCGAACTGCAGCCGGCCGAGCTCGGCGAGCCGCCCGCTGAATACGACCTCGAGCCAGGGGACGTCCGCGAAAGTCTCCTCGCCGCGGATGTCCTCGGCGCGGAAGACGCTCCAGATCGTCGTCCACGACTCGTCGTCGGTCAGCCCGAGAGCGGCGTGCTTCGCGCGAACCTCGGGCAGCCGAGCGCCGAGGTAGTCCGGGAGAGTGCGCTCCACTAGGCTCCGCAGGATGCCACGGCTCCCCCGCAAGAACGACGCCGATTCTGTGCGCGCGCGCCAGGAAGCGCTCGGCCTGCCGCAGGTCGACGTCAGCGCGTATTCGTCGGCGGCAGAGTCGGTCACGGGGCTCGCGGTGATTCCGGTGTCGGTCGCGTCGCTCCGCATCTCGCTCGGGCAGTACGAGCTCTCCCCCGACGGCCAGGTCGTCGAGACCGGTCGCGCCGAGGAGGATGTCGTCGTTCCGCTCGCACACACCGAGGGCAGCCTCACCGCGTCGCTGCAGCGCGGCGCACGCGCAGTGGAAGAATCGGGCGGCTTTCGCACGCATGTTGTGTTCGACCGCATCACGCGCGCGTCGTGCTTCATCTGTCGCGACGCCGGCGACGCGCTGACCCTCGCGCGCTGGATCGAGAAGCGCGTGGACGAGGCACGCGAGTGGTTGCGCGCATCCGACCTCAAGGAGCTCTCGAGGCACGCCGTCCTGCGCGAGGCGAAGACGCACGTCGTCGGAGAGATGTGCCACGTCCTCTGGCGTTTCACGACCGGCGATGCCGTCGGTGCGAACATGATGACGCGGAACGCGTATGCGCTGAACATGGCGTTCGTGCAGCCGAGCGCGCCCGTCGCAATCGAGCGCGTGATGCTCGAGGCGAATATGGGCGGCGACAAGAAGCCGTCGTTCGAGTACTTCCAGACCGGCCACGGGAAGTCCGTAATCGCGGAGGCGACGCTGACCGACGAGGCGATCCGCCGCGTGCTCCGCACGACGGCCGAGGATCTCGCCGACCTGGCGTGGGCCGGTACGCACGGCGCGATCGCGTCGGGGATGCAGTCGGTCGCGTTCACCCCCGCGTCGGCGATCGCGGCGGTCTTCGCGGCAACCGGCCAGGACCTCGGCATGGTCGGCACGAGCTCGATGGCGCATGGAACCGGCCGGCGCGTCGAAGGCGGCCTGCACACCACGATCCGCTTCCCCGGCCTCGAGGTCGGCACGATCGGCGGCGGCACGACGCTCCCCACCGCGCGCCAGTGGCTCGCGCTGATGGGCTGCGACGGCGCCGGCAAGGTCTATCGGCTCGCCCAGATCACGGCCGCGGCCGCGCTCGCGCTGGAGATCTCCGCATCAGCGGCGATGGCGACCGCGGGCTCGGAGAACTTCTTCCGCGCACACTTCGAGCGCGGCGGTCTCCGATGATCCATTGCCCCGCCGCCTCGATTGGCCCCGGCTCGCTGCACCGTGGCGGCACCGCGGGCGCAGCCTGTCTCGTGCGCGCGTACGACGACGGTTGCCGCGCCGCCGACTACACGCTCTCCGCGTTCGGCGTCGACACGATCCACTCACGGACCTTCATGCTCTCGAAGGGCGGCAAGACCTGTCTCGTTCGGATCGTGGAGAGCTTCCGCGTCGTGCCGCAGAAGCCACACGTGACCGCGCGCTACACGTGCTCGCGACTGCGCGCGTACGTCGCCGACCGCTGCACGCCGAAGGCGACGTTGTCGCTGACGAAGCTCTAGAAGGGAATCTGCACTTCGGAGACGTCGAGGCCGAGCGACTTCGCGAGACGGACGCCGTGGTCGAGCTCCTGCTTCAGCCGCTCCCGGTCGCGTGCCTCCATGAGCTGGCCGATCATCTCGCGCGCCTTCGGCCGCCACAACGCATGCGCCGCGAACTCCGGCAGCATCCTGTTCGCAGCGTCGATCAGCGACTGCTTCGTCTTCTTCGACGCGTTCGTCAGGAGAACGCGCTCGTACGCCATGCCGGCACCGTGGTGGATGCCATCGTCGACGGCGAGCCGGTTGCACAGCTCCTCGAGCACGGTCCCGCGCGAGCCGCGCGCGATGAGGCGGAAGCGCGGAATGATGAGCCGCTCGAAGAACACCTGCATGAGGAAAACCTTCTCCTCGAGCGTGTCGGCCTCGAGGAACATGTGGCCGAGCTTGTCGAGATGCGGGTCGCGCTCACCCTCGCCGCCGAGCGCGCCGATGAGCCTGAGCCACGCCTCGGTGTGGCGCGACTCGTCCTGCACCATCGTCGAGTAGTAGAGGCGCGCCTCGGGATCGGGCGCCGCGTTCAGGAGCTGCGCCGCCATCTCGCACGCGAGCACGTCCGCCTGCAGCTGCTGCATGACGACCGAGCGCCACACGTCGCGTCGCCTCGCCTGCCGCTCCGGCGAGCCCTTGCCTTCGGGAACCGGCGGCTTCTCCCCCCACGCGACGTCGCGCACGGCCCACTCCTGGTGCTTCGCGAGCTCGTAGAAGCGCAGGACGCCCGCGTAGGCGGCCCGATCCTCCGCTTCGACGACGGCTTCGGCACTCACGAGAGGGGACCTTAATCGGTCGTGTCAGCAAAGCCGCCACGACCTTCGTTGGTCGGCGCCGCGAGCGGCGCCTTCGGCCACAATCTCTCGATGATCGCGGTCGTCTTCAGCTACGAAGTTCGCGATACCGAGGCCTTCGAGCAGGAGTACGGCAACGAGGGCGAGTGGGCGCAGTTCTTCCGCCGGTCCCGCGGCTACATCGGCACCGAGCTTCTCCGCGACGTCGAGATACCCGGCCGCTACCTCGTGATCGATCGCTGGGAGTCGGCGGAGGCGTACAACGCCTTCGCAAGCACGAATCGAGACGAGTACATGCGCCGCGTCGACGACACGCGCTTCTACTACGAGCAGGAGCTGCGCCTCGGCACGTTCGAGAGCGCGTGAGGGGCCGCGCCTCCAAGATCGAGGACCTCGGGGGCGGGCGTCTCCTCCGCCGCGGCGGCAACCCCATGCGGGAGGCGGTCCTTATGGAACACGCGCGCGCGAGGGGCTACCCCGTCCCGCAGGTTCACGAGGTCCGCAACGACGCGCTCGTGCTGGAGCGGATCGAGGGCCCGACGATGCAGCAGGACATCCAGATGCGGCCGTGGCAGCTCCCCGCCCACATGCGAACGCTCGCCGAGCTGCACGACCGGCTGCATGAGATCGAGCACCCGGAGGGTGGCACGCTGCTCCATCTCGACCTCCATCCCCTGAACGTCATCCTCGGCGCCGACGGCCCGATGGTCATCGACTGGACGAACGCCGCTGCCGGCGATCCCGCGCTCGACCCGGCGCTCGTCTGGGTCATCTTCCGGACGAGCGGCGTCCCGGTCGCGAGCCGGCTCGCGGCGCGGCTGTTCATCCGCCACTTCGACCCGGACGAGATTGCCGCGGCACTCCCGGCGGCCTGCTCGTATCGGATCTCCGACCCGAACACGTTCCCTCGGGAGAGGGTTCGCGTCGAGCGGCTGCGCCGCCGACACACCTGACGAGGAACCTGCTGCGGCCAGGGAAAGCCGCATGCTGAAAGAGGGTCTTCATCGCCGCCGTTCTCGTCCTCGCCGTGATGATCGCGATCAAGGACGGACGTCTCCTGCGCTCGACCGGGCTGATCGCGTCGTGCAGCGTGGTCGGCACCGCCGCTGACGGCACGCAGCTCGATCCCTGCCGCCCCGGCCGGCTCGAGGGGGCGCACAACCTCTCCGCCAACGGCTGTACCTACACCAGGGACGCCGGACAGGACGCGTACTGGCGCTGTCCGGCGCCGGTCGTCTCAAGCCAAGTCGGCCGCTGAGGGATACTCCATTCCGATGAGCGTGGGCGAACAGGCCGCCTCGGAGGCACTGCTCCACGCGCGGGGGCGCTACGTCCCGCGCGGCCTCGCCCCCACCGATCTCGTCGTCGCCCGCGCCTGGGGCGCGCGGATCTGGGACGCCGACGGCCGCGAGTACCTCGACTTCGCGGGCGGCATCGCCTGCCAGAACCTCGGGCACGGACCGGCCGGCGTCGTCCGCGCGATCCACGAACAGGTCGACCGCTACCTGCACCAGTGCTTCATGGTCGGGATCTACGAGCCGTACATCGAGGTCGCGCGGCGCCTCGACGAGCTGTGGCCCGGATCGGCCGCGACGAAGACGCTCCTCGTGAACTCCGGCGCGGAGGCGATCGAGAACGCGGTGAAGATCGCACGCGCGGCGACCGGGCGCGACGGCGTCGTCGTCTTCGACCGCGCGTTCCACGGACGCACGAACCTGACGATGGCGATGACGTCGAAGCTCGTCTACAAGCAGGGCTTCGGCCCGCTCGCGACCGACATCCACCGCGCACCTGCGCCGTACCCGTACCGCGGAGTCACGAGCGAAGACGCGCTCCACGGCCTCGAGCTCCTCTTCAAACAGGACGTCGACCCGCGCGAGGTCGCGTGCTTCGTGCTCGAGCCGGTGCAGGGCGAGGGCGGCTTCATCCCGATGCCGCCCGAGTTCGTGCACGCCTTGAAGGAGCTGTGCGCGCAACACGGGATCCTGTACGTCGACGACGAGGTGCAGTCCGGCTGCGGGCGCACGGGAACGATGTGGGCGATCGAGCACTTCGACGTCGAGCCGGACATCGTCGTTTCGGGGAAGACGCTCGGCGGCGGGCTGCCGCTCGGAGGCGTCACCGGCCGCGCCGAGATCATGGACGCAGTGCATCCGGGCGGCCTCGGTGGAACGTTCGGCGGAAACCCCGTCTGCTGCGCCGCGGCGCTGGCGGTCCTCGACGAGCTGTCGGCGCCCGGCTTCCGCGCGCGCGCCGAGCAAATTGCGCGCCTCCTGAAGACGCGGCTCGACGAGATCGCCGCCCGGCAGCAGACCGTCGGCGAGGTGCGCGGCCTCGGCGCGATGCTCGCGCTCGAGCTCGCCGAGTCGAACGACCGTGCGGCGAAGGCCGTAACGGCGGCGGCGCGCCGGCGCGGGCTCATCCTCCTCTCGTGCGGCCTGTACGGGAACGTCATCCGGCTGCTGCCGCCGCTCTCGGCGACCGACGAGGAGCTCGACCGGGGTCTGACAATGCTGGAGGAGGCGCTTGGCGACGCAGCTGCAAGCTGAGCCACGCGCCGACGCCGCCGTGAGCGCGACGGCGGTGCGCCTCACCGGCATCCGGCGCACGTACGGCGACGTCGTCGCGATCGCCGGGCTCGACCTCGACATCGCGACGGGCGAGTTCTTCACGCTCCTTGGCCCATCCGGCTCCGGCAAGACGACGACGCTGCGCGTCATCGCAGGCTTCGAGCGGCCCGACGCGGGACATGTGGAGCTCGCAGGCGTCGACGTCACGCGCGTCGCGCCGTCGGAACGCGACGTCAACACCGTGTTCCAGGACTACGCGCTCTTTCCGCACATGAGCGTCCTCGAGAACGTCGAGTACGGGCTGCGCGTGAAAGGCGTTCCGCGCGGGCAGCGGCGCGCGCAAGCGCAGTCGGTGCTCGAGCGCGTGCGACTGCCGAACGTGGGCGCGCGCAAGCCGGTGCAGCTGTCCGGCGGCCAGCGCCAGCGCGTCGCGCTCGCGCGCGCGATCGTGAACAGTCCCTCGGTGCTGTTGCTCGACGAGCCGCTCGGCGCGCTGGATCTGAAGTTGCGCCAGGAGATGCAGGTGTTCCTCAAAGAGCTCCAGCGCGAGCTCGGCATCACCTTCGTCTACGTCACGCACGATCAGGAGGAGGCGCTCACGATGAGCGACCGCCTCGCCGTCTTCAACGACGGTCGAATCGAGCAGATCGGAACGCCGGCTGAGGTGTACGAACATCCGCAGACCGAGTTCGTCGCCGGCTTCGTCGGCGTCTCCAACGTGCTCGAGCGCGGCGGCAGGCGCTTCACCATTCGGCCGGAGAAGATCCATATGCAGGAGAACGGAGGATCAGGGGAGCCGGGAACGATTCGCGAGGTCGTCTACGTCGGAATGGTCACCCGCTACATCGTCGACCTCGACGGCGGCGGCGAATTGGTCGTCATCAGGCAGAACCTCGAGACGTCGTCGCAGCAGGCGCTCGAGGCGCGAGGCAAGCGCGTCCGGCTCGAGTGGCGGCCGGAGCACACATACGTGATCAAGGAGGGCTAGCAGTGAGATTCAGGATTCGGAAGACGCACGTCCTCGTCGCCGCGTTCGCGGCGGCGTTGTGCGTGCCCGCGGCCGGAACGAGCTCCGGTCACGGCCTGCCGACCTCGATCGGCAAGGGCGAGGGCGTGCTGAACGTCATCGAGTGGGCGGCTTACACCGACCCGGGCTTCGCCAAGCCGTTCGAGCGGCAGACCGGCTGCATCATCCACCGCAAGGACGCCGGCTCGTCGAACGAGATGGTCGCGCTCATGCGCAGCGGCGGCGGTGGCGGCGGCGGCCAGTACGACCTCGTCTCGGCTTCCGGCGACGCGAGTCTGCGCCTCATCTACGGCGGCGACGTCCAGCCGATCAACGTGAACCTCATCCCGAGCTGGCGTGAGTTCCTCCCGAACTTCCGCTCGCCGGCGCACAACACCGTGAAGGGCGTGCACTACGGAATATCGCTGCAGTGGGGCCCGAACACGCTCATCTACAACACGAAGCTCGTGAGGCCGGCGCCTACGTCGTGGGGCGCGATCTACAGCTCGAAGTACAAGGGCAAGATCACGGTGCCGAACAATCCGATCCAGATCGCCGACGCTGCGCTCTATCTCATGAAGACGCAGCCGGCCCTCGGGATCAAGGATCCGTACGAGCTGACGAAGCCGCAGCTCGACGCAGCGACGAAGCTCCTCAAGGCGCAGAAGCCGCTGCTGAAGCGGTACTGGAATTCGGCGACGGACGAGATCTCCGACTTCAAGAACGGGGACGTCGTCATCGGCGCCGGCTGGCCGTACCAAACGCTCCAGCTGCAGGCGGCGAAGGCGCCGATCAAGGAGACGATCCCGAGCGAAGGCGCGACGGGCTGGGCCGACACGTGGATGCTCGCGAAGCGGGCGCCGCATCCCAACTGCGCGTATCTCTGGATGAAGTACGTGACGACGCCGCAGGTCGAGGCGAAGCAGGCGCTCGTGTTCGGCGAGACGCCCGTGAACCCGAAGGCGTGCTCGTACATGGATGCGGCGCAGAAGGGATCGTGCGCGGCGTACCACCTGAACCAGCCGCTCTCGTACTACAACACGATCCACTTCTGGAAGACGCCGGTCACCGCGTGCGGCTGGCAAGCAGGCAACAGCTGCATGGATTACAACGCCTGGCAGAAGGCCTGGACACAAGTCACCGGGTGACGCTTGGCGGTTGACGTCCTTCGGACGGGCCCGCCCGGTCGGCGGGCCCGTCTCGGTCTCACCGCCGCGCTGTGGCGGCGGCCG
The DNA here is from genome assembly GCA_035703805.1 of Gaiellaceae bacterium. Lineage (GTDB taxonomy): Bacteria > Actinomycetota > Thermoleophilia > Gaiellales > Gaiellaceae > Palsa-739. Next base: position 9,821 of record DASSXM010000122.1, read on the forward strand.
TGGCTGAAGGCGGTGGCGCTTCTCACGCCTCCGCTGGGGGCGTTCCTGCTCGTGTATGTCGGCGCGCTCGTCGTGCTGTTCGTCTCGTCACTGTGGACCGTGGACTCGTTCACGGGCAAGGTCATCCACCACTGGACGTTCACGAACTACCGCCAGATCTTCTCGACCGCGGATCCCACGTATCTCCGAATCGCGGGACGCACGATCGGCATCGCCGCCGCGGTAACCGTTACCGACGCGCTGCTCGCTTTTCCGCTCGCGTACTTCATGGCGCGGCTCGCGGGCCGGCGAACGCGTGCGCTGCTCTTTGTGATGGTGCTCCTGCCTTTGTGGTCGAGCTATCTCGTCCGCATCTACGCCTGGCGGACCATCCTCGCGCACGACGGCGCGATCAACTGGGCGTTGAACGGCCTGGGACTACCGGATCAGAACATCGCGTACACGAACTGGGCGATGTGGATCGTCTTCTCGTACGTCTGGCTGCCGTTCATGGTGCTGCCCGTCTACGCCGCGGTCGAGCGAATCCCAGACTCGTATCTCGAGGCGTCGGCGGACATGGGAGCGCGCGGCGCGCGGACGTTCCGAAGCATCATCCTGCCGCTCGTGCTGCCGGGTCTCGTCGCCGGGTCGATCTTCACGTTCTCGCTCACGCTCGGCGACTTCATCACGCCGCTGCTCGTCGGCGGGCCGAGCTCCAGCTTCATCGGGAACGTCGTCTACGACTTCATCGGCATCAACGCGAACGTCCCGTTCGCGGCCGCGTTCGCGACCGTCCCCGTGCTCGTCATGGGCGTATATCTCCTGATCGCGCGGAAGCTCGGCGCATTCGAGGCGCTCTGATGGAGCGCCGGAGCACGCGCTTCGGGCTCGGCATCTGGTCGGCGCTCGTCATCGCCTTCCTCTGGATCCCGCTCGTCATCATCGCGGTGTACGCCTTCAACAGCTCGAACATCCAGAGTTGGCCGATTCCCGGCTGGACGCTGCACTGGTTCCGGGTCGCCTGGCACAACCCGGATGCGCGTTCGTCGTTCGGGCTCTCGGTCAAGGTCGGCGCGGCGACGACGGGGATCGCGCTCGTGCTCGGGTCGATGGCGGCGTTCGCCATCCACCGTTTCCGGTTCTTCGGCCGCGAGTCGATCTCGTTCCTGCTCGTGCTGCCGATCGCGCTGCCGGGGATCATCACCGGCATGGCGCTCAACTCGTTCTACGTGTTCGCGGGGCTCGGCTTCTCGATGTGGACGATCGTGATCGGCCACGCGACGTTCTGCGTCGTCCTCGTGTACAACAACGTGCTCGCGCGCCTGCGCCGGACGTCCGGCTCGCTCATCGAGGCGTCGCAGGATCTCGGCGCCGACGGCTGGCAGACGTTCCGGCTCGTCGTGTGGCCGGTTCTCTCGACCGCGCTCGTCGCCGGCGGGCTGCTTGCGTTCGCGCTCTCGTTCGACGAGGTCGTCGTGACGACGTTCACGGCCGGCGCGCAGTCGACCCTCCCCATCTTCATCCTCGACAACCTCCGCCAGGGACAGCAACTACCGGTCGTCAACGTCGTGGCGTTCTTCGTCATCGTGGTGACTGTGATCCCGGTAGCGCTGGCGCAGCGCCTGATGCGCGACACTGGTGTCCTTCGAGTAAGGAGCGCGCGATGAGTACGACCACCACGGCATACAAGACGTTCATCGGCGGCGAATTCGTCGACTCGGCGTCGGGCGAGACGATGGAGGTCATCAACCCGGCGACGGGCGAGACGATCGCCGAGGTGCCGCGCTGCAGCACGACGGACGTCGATCGCGCCGTCGAGGCGGCGAAGCAGGCGCTGCCCGCATGGCTCGACGCGACGCCGAAGGATCGCTCCGAGCTGCTGCACAAGCTCGCCGATGTGCTCGAGGCGAACGCGGAGGAGCTCGCGCAGCTCGAGTCGGTCAACGTCGGCAAACCGCTCATGGCGTCGCGCGACGAAATGCCGTTCTCCGCCGACAACCTGCGCTTCTTCGCCGGCGCTGCGCGCCATCTCGAGGGGCAGTCGGCCGGCGAGTACATCGCGGGGTACACATCGATCATCCGGCGCGAGCCGCTCGGCATCGTCGGCGGCATCTGTCCGTGGAACTACCCGCTGATGATGGCGGTCTGGAAGCTCGGCCCTGCGCTCGCCGCCGGCAACGTCCAGATCCTCAAGCCGTCGGAGCAAACTCCGCTGTCGCTCTTGCGCTTCGTACAGCTCGCCGCCGACGTCATCCCCGCCGGCGTGCTGCAGGTCGTCACCGGCGACGGCGTCCCCGTGGGCGAGCGCCTCGTCGCGCATCCCGACGTGCGGCTCGTCTCGCTCACGGGCGACGTGCAGACCGGTAAGGCGATCGCGCGCAACGCGGCTGACACGCTCAAGCGCGTGCATCTCGAGCTCGGCGGCAAGGCGCCGATGGTCGTCTTCGACGACGCCGACCCTGCCGCGGTCGCCGCGGGCATCCGCCTGGCGGGCTACTGGAACTCGGGGCAGGACTGCACCGCCGGCTCGCGCGTCATCGCGGGACCGAAGATCTACGACGAGCTGCTCGAGGAGCTCGTGCCGCAGGTCGAGTCGCTCAAGGTCGGCGATCCGCTGTCGAGCGATGAGATCGAGATGGGCTCCGTCATCTCGCAGTCGCAGCAGGAGCGGATTCTCGGCTTCCTCGAGCGCGCGAAGGGCGCGACCGTGCTCACCGGCGGCGGAACGAACGGCTCGAAGGGCTTCTTCGTGCAGCCGACCGTCGTCACCGACGTGAAGCAGACGGACGAGATCGTGCAGGACGAAGTGTTCGGGCCGGTCGTCACGGTGCAGCGTTTCGCCGACGACGACGAGGCGATCCGCTGGGCGAACGACGTCCGCTACGGACTCGCCGCGTCGGTGTGGACGCGCGACGTCGGGCGGGCGCTGAACGCCGTGCGGCGACTGCAGTTCGGGACGGTGTGGGTCAACGACCACCTTCTCCCGATCACGTCCGAAATGCCGCACGGCGGCTACAAGCAGTCCGGCTACGGCAAGGACATGTCGATCTACTCGATGGAGGAGTACACCCAGATCAAGCACGCCGCCTTCAAGCTCGACTGAGTGATACGTCTCACGACCAGGTCGCGACGAAGTCGCGACCTGGTCGTTGACGTTTCACCCGTACGTTCGTCGCGATGGCCGAAAAGCGACGCGTTGAGATCGCCGGTGGGATGTTCCACGTGACCGGACGCGGGAACGCCCAGAGCGAGATCTTCCTCGACGAAATCGACTACATGGTCTATCTACGGGTGTTGGCGACCGTCGTGGCGCGGTTCGGCTGGATCTGCCACTCGTATTGCCTCCTTCCGAACCACGTCCACGTCTTTTTGGAAACGCCGGAGCCGAATCTCGGGAAGGGCATGCGGATCCTCAATGGCATGTACGCCCAGCGTTTCAACGGTCGCTATGAACGAGTGGGGCACGTGTTCCAAGGGCCGTATAAGGCCGAGAGTCTCATTCGTGATCGACACTTGCTCGAGGTGTGTCGGTACATCCCAATGAACCCGGTGAGAGCCGGCCTCTGCGATGACCCAGCGTCGTGGCCCTGGAGCAGCTATTCCGCACTCGCGGGTCTCAGCGAGCCTCCGAGCTTTCTGGAGATAAGGTTCGTGCGGTCATTGTTCGGGGGGTCGGACGGCTATCGCGCATTTGTCGCGGGACGGGGAACGGCAGCGACCTGGTCGCGACTAGGTCGCGAGCAGGTCGCGGGACATGACCGGAACGAACCAAACGGCGGTCTCGTCGTCTAAGTAGCCGAGACGTAGGCTGAAGGGCCTATCCCTACTCCGCTGGAGGCATGCGTGGCTGCCGACGATCTGACCTTCGCAACCGAGGTTGCCGACCGGTTCCTCGACAACATCGAGACGGTCGTGCACGGGAAGCGCGAGCAGATCAAGCTCGTCCTCGCGGCCCTCATGTGCGGCGGACATGCGTTGCTCGAGGACGTGCCGGGAACCGCGAAAACGGTTCTCGCGCGCGCGATCGCCGGCTCGATCGAAGGCGCGCACTCGACGCGCATCCAGTGCACGCCGGACCTGCAGCCGACCGACGTCACCGGCCTCTCGATCTTCAACCAGCGCGAGCGCGACTTCGAGTTCCGGCCCGGCCCCGTGTTCGCCAACGTCGTCCTCGTCGACGAGATCAATCGCGCAATGCCGAAAACGCAGTCCGCGCTGCTCGAGGCGATGGCCGAGCAACAGGTCACGGTCGACGGCGAGACGCGCCGCCTCGCGGACCCGTTTCTCGTCATGGCGACGCAGAACCCGATCGAGTACGAGGGCACGTTCCCGCTGCCCGAGGCGCAGCTCGACCGCTTCTTCGTCAAGACGACGCTCGGCTACCCGGATGCAGACGACGAGGGCCGCATCGTCGACGAACAGTTGGGCGGCCATCCGCTCGGGCATCTGCAGCCCGTCATCGATCTCGCCGAGGTGCAGCTCCTGCGCAGCTCGATTGCGAGCGTCTTCCTGCACGAGGCGGTCGCACGCTGGATCGTCGACCTCGTGCGCGCGACGCGCCACCTCGAGATCGTCGCCATCGGCAGCTCGGTGCGCGGCACGCTCGCGCTCAATCGCGCCGCACGCGCATGGGCCGTGCTCCACTCGCGCCGCTACGTGACGCCCGAGGACGTGGAGCAGCTGTTCGTGCCCGTGCTCGCGCATCGGATCCTGTTCCGCCCGAGCTTCCTCGCCGAGCTGCGCGACCGCGGCTGGGACGCCGCAACCGCCGATGTGCGCGCGCGCTGCCTCGAAGTGGCGCCGAAGCCCGGGTTCGACATCGACCTCGACGTTCCGGCCGCAGCGACGGCGTAAGTCGTGCCTGCGGTCTTTCCGCTCGTCCCGCGACGCCGCGTGATCGGCCTCGCGTTCGGCGGGGTGCGAAGCGTCCGCCGCGGCGTCGGGTCCGACGTCGCGAGCACGCGCGAGTACCACCCTGGCGACGACGTCGCATGGATGGACTGGGCGGCCTCGGCCAAGCTCTCGGCCGCGCGCACGACTGACGAGTTCATCGTGCGCGAGCGATTCGCAGACGAGTCGCCGCGCGTCGTCACGCTCTGCGACCGGCGGCCGTCGATGGCGGTGACCGCGTCGCCGCTACGCCGGCTCGACAAGCCGCAGGCGATTCTCGACGCGATCGAGCTCATTAGCGTGAGCGCTGAAGCGGCGCGCAGCCTCACCGGCTATCTCGACTACGCGGAGGGCGAGCCGTACTGGCGGCCGCCACGCTCGGAGGCGCGCGCGGAACCCGGCCTGTTCGAGCGCCCCTTCGGCGCACCGGCCGACACGATCGCGCTGGGTCTCGAGTTCCTCGGTGAGCACCGCCGCGATCTGCCGACGCAGGCCTTCGTTTTCGTCATCTCGGACTTCGCAGTGCGTCCCGATCTGTCCGCGTGGCAGCGCGCGCTCGAGCATCGCTGGGAGCTCGTGCCCGTCATCGTCCAGGACCGCGTTTGGGAGCGGAGCTTCCCAGATGTCGGCGGCGTGACGATCCCGTACGCCGACGTGACGACCGGAAAGGTCGTGCCCGTGCATCTCTCGCGCGGCGAAGCGGACCGGCTCCGCGCGAAGCACGAGGCGGACTGGGACGACCTGATGAACGGTTTCCGCACCCTCGGCATCGAGCCGGTCATCGTCCACGAGCACGGGCTCGGCGAGGTACTCAACGCCTTCCTGCGCTGGGCCGACCTGCGCGTCATGTGGCGGGGCGCGGTCGCGTGAAGCGCGCGCTCCTCATCGCGCTCGTCGCGCTCGCAACCGCGGCGCCGGCGGCAGCGTTCACGCCGATCCCGAGTCCTCCGAACTTCCCGTCCGGCTCGTCGGTCGGCGAAGGAGTGCCGCTGAAGGCGTACGCGACGGTGACGCCACAGGTACAGCTCTTCGGCGCTCCCATTACCGCGACGCTCGCTGTCGTGGCCGACACAAAGTGGGTCGATCCCGCGCGCCTGCAGGTGACGTCGAGCTTCGTCCCATACAAGCCGGTTGCCGCACCGCTTGTCACGCGCTTGCAGGTCGGCCGCTTCGCGCAGATCACGTGGAAGTGGACGCTGCGCTGCCTGACGTCGCCCTGCGTGCCACGCGTACCGCCGAGCGACCGTGTGCATGTCTTCACCTTCCACCAGGCGCACATCCGCTACCTCAAGACCGACGGCAGACCGGAGTACGAGGTCAACACGAACTGGCCGGTGCTCGAGGTCTATTCACAGCTCAACGTCTCGACCGTCGACGAGGTCCTCGGCAGCGGAAAGTTGGTATGGACTTTCCACCTCACCCCCGTCGCGTCGCCGACGTACGCGCGATCCCCCGTACTGCTCTTCTGGCTCGCGCTCGGCCTCGGCCTCGGGCTCTTCGTTCTCGCGGGGTTCTTCGGCTGGCGCCTGTATCTCGCACTGCGACCGCAGCCAATCGCCGCGCCGGCCGCAGAAGCGGGGACTCCACTCGAGCGCGCGCTCGCGGTGCTCGCGTACGCGCACGAGCGCGGCGACGAGACGCTGCAGCGGAAGGCATTCGAACGCGTCGCGGACGAGCTCGGCTTCGACACAGAGGATGAGTTGACGCGGACCGCGCGCGAGCTCGCGTGGTCGCAACGGACGCCGGAGGACGACGAGATCGAGGTCTTCGCGGAGCAAGCGCGCGAGACCGGCATGCGAGATGACACGTGAGACTCACGACCGTCAGCCGCCAGGGAGCCGTCCCGCTCGCCGGACTTCCCGAGCTCGGGAACGCCGAGCGACGCACGTCGGTCGGACGGCTCGCGCTCGCGTTCGCGCTCGCCGCGACGCTCGCGGGGCTCGTGCTCGTGTCGCGCTCGGCCGGAACGGGCCGCGCCGCCGTCTTCCCGGAAGGGACCGATACGGGCGTCGTCGCGCTCGACATGTCGGCGAGCATCGCCGGGCCCATCTACGCGCGGGTCGCGACGACGCTGAAAGGGATCGTCGCCGCGAACCAGTCGATCGGACTCGTGATGTTCTCCGACACGGCCTACGAGCTGCTGCCACCGAACTCACCGCCAGGCGCGTTGCTGCAGTTCATCCGCTTCTTCATCCCCACCGGATTCTCCGGCGGGTCGCCGCTCTTCGCGCAGAGTCCCTGGGACAATTTCAGCGGCGGAACACGCGTCGCCGGGGGCCTCGACATGGCGCGCAAGGCACTTTTGCGCGCGCACATCAAGCACGGAGCCATCCTCATCGTCAGCGACCTCGACGATGCGGCGAGCGACGAACCGGCTCTCTACGCCGAGGCGCAGAAGCTGCGCGACGCGCACATTCCGGTGCGCATCGTCCCGCTCTTCGCGAACCCCGCCAACGTACGCCTGTTCAGCGCGCTGTTCGGATCGAACTCGTTCGTGAAGGCGAATGTCTTCACCCACACCGCGAAGCGCCACGCGCAGGCGGTGAGCGGCAGCGAGCCTTGGTTCTTGATCACACTCGGAGTCGTCCTCGTCCTCTTGCTCGCGGGGAACGAGCGGTGGAACGGCCGCTTCGTCGCGGAGGTCGCGACGTGAGCTGGTCGATCCGCATACCGAAACATGGAATCGCGGCGCTCATCTGTCTCGCCCTCGGCGTGCTCCTCGTGCTGCTCGCGCTCGACGTGCGCACGTGGCAGACGACAGTGCAGCGCGACGACATGCGCTTCCGGGCGCTTCTGGACCACCGCGGCCTGTGGCGGCCGCAACCGTTGCTTCCGGGGGATCCGGCCGGCAGGCTCCTCGGGACGAGCGACACGGTGGCGATTCGGCGCGCGGAGCAGCTCTTCTGGTTTAGCCGCATCGGTCGGAACTCGGAAACGCAGCAGGATCTCCCAACGCTGCGGGCCGAGGCACAGGACAAGCTCGCGGGCGAGAGCAAGACCGCGGACACGTTGGGCGAGCGCTCGCAGGCTGCGAACCTGCTCGGGGTCCTCGTCGTGACGAGCCCGGTGACGAGCAACGACCCGAAAACACTCACGGCCATTGTCGAGCGCGCGATCGGCTACTTCCAGCTCGCCACCGCGCTCGATGCGACGAACGTCGATGCCGAGCAGAACCTCGAGCTCGCACTGCGCCTGCGCAGGCCCGGAGGCGGACGCTTCGGCCGGGATGCACGAAGCGGCTACGGCTTCGGTCGCGGCCACGGCACCGGGCTCGTCGGGAGTGGCTACTGATGCTCGCGCTGTTCGGCGTGTCGTTCCTCACGCCGCTCGACGGTCTGTTCGTGCTCGTTGCCGCGGTCCCGCTTGCCGCGCTGTTCGTGACCGAGCGTCGCTCGGGGAGGATCCGCCGCGCGTTCGGCCTCATCGATCCGAACCGCCTGACGCTCGCTCCAGTCGCGCTCTCACTCGTCCTATTGCCGGCGCTGATCGCAGTCGCGGCGACGCAGCCCGTCGTCGTCCACCAGCATCTCGTCAACGACCGGGCAGACGCGCAGGCCTTCTACATCTTCGACACCTCGCTCTCCATGCAGGCGTCGTCTGGACCCGGAAAGCCGTCTCGGCTCGCGCGCGCGAAGCGGCTCGCGCTGCGCCTGCGCGCGACGATGCCCGACGTGCCGATTGGCATCGCGTCGATGACCGACCGCTCGCTTCCGAATCTGATGCCGACGACCGATGCTCGATTGTTCCAACGCACGCTCGGCGAGTCGGTTGCCATCGACAGCCCGCCGCCAAGCCAGCCGTACCAGGGACGGGCGACCGAGTTCCAGGCGCTCGCGCCGGTCGTGGCGGCGAACTTCTTTCCACCGACCGTCGCGCGCAAGCTCGTCGTCGTCTTCACGGACGGCGAGGCGCAGCCGATCTCGCCGATCCTGGGACTGACGCTGCAGCGGCGCGTCGCGCCCATCTACGTCCATGTGTGGGCACCTGGGGAGCTGCTCTACGACCGCCGGCACCACAAGGCCGACCCGGGTTACCGTGCCGATCCGACGAGCACGGCCGCACTCGCCGAGCTCGCGCGCCTCACGAGCGGCCAGGTGTTCAACGAGGACCAGCTGTCGAAGATCGCGCGCGCGTCGCGCAACGCAGTCGGCTACGGCGGTACGGTCACGCACGTCGACGCGTATGCGCGCGTCGCGCTCGCGCCGTGGTTCGTGCTCGGCGGCGTGCTGCCGCTCGGCTTCCTCTTCTGGCGGCGAAACTTCTGATTCTCGCCACCCCACCGCGCGCGTTGCTGAAGCCGGCGGCGCTGAACGCGCAGGCGCCGGCGACGTACGACGTCGCGTTCAAGACGACGAAGGGCAGCTTCGTCGTGACCGTGCATCGCGCGTGGTCACCGCGCGGAGCTGATCGCTTCTACAACCTCGTGCGCGCGCACTTCTACGACGGCGACGAGTTCTTCCGCGTCGTGAAGGGCTTCGTCGTGCAGTTCGGGATCAGCCCGTACCCGAAGGTGTCGAGCGCCTGGCAGAGCGCCACGATCAAGGACGATCCCGTGAAAACGACGAATGCGCGCGCGACGATCACGTTCGCCGACGGAGGCCCGAACACGCGGACGACGCAGGTCTTCATCAACCTCGCGCGCAACTCGCGGCTCGACGGCTACGGCTTCGCGCCGTTCGGCCGCGTCACGAGCGGCATGAACGTCGTCGACAAGCTCTACGGCGGCTACGACGATGCGCCGACGAACGATCAGGCGCAGATCGCGGCGCAGGGAAACGCCTTCTTGAAGAAGCGCTTCCCCAAGCTCGACGCGCTCCTCACCGCTCGGATCGTTAAGCCCTAAAACCGCCTCTGCGGCCGCTCCGTAGTACCTATTGAAGGGGGGTCTTATGACCAAACTCGCTGCAGCTCTTGCGGCTGCCGCTGCCCTGGCGGCTGCGGCCGTGCCAGCAACCGCCGCTCCGAATCCGAGCGGCACAGGTCAGCCTAGCCAGTCTTGCCAGGCTGAGCCGACCGGGCCCGCCGGCATCACGAGCGCGACGAACGGCTTCGCAACGCGCGCCGTCACCGTCTATGCCGGCAGTCCGGGCACGCCGTCGCTCGCGAACGGCTCGAGCCACGCCGTCTCGCAGTACGACGTGGCGTGCTTCCAGGTCTCACAGCACCACTGAGCCTGAGCTGAACCGGAGGCGCGAGGGCCGCCTCCGGTTTCGGCTACTGCTCGTAATGCTCGACGACGTCCGCAGGGCGTAGCTTGGCCGCGTCCGTGTCGAGGCCGAACTCGCGGTACGCGCGCCGCTGGCGGAGTAGGTCCCAGCACTGGTCGAGCGCGACACGCACTTGCTCGAGTCGCTCGCGGTCGCCCGGTGCCTCACGGTCCCAGAGCTCGTGCTCCTCGGCGACGAGCTTCTCGATCTCGATGTGGATTTGAGAGTCGTCCATCTCGCTCCTTTCGAAAGAAGCTAGCTTGCTCAGAAGGATGCCGGATCGATCTCGCGATTCGCGGCAGAGGCATAGGGGATCATGTCGCTGTCCAAGCCGAACCAGTTGTAGACCTGTTCGATCAGCCCGTAGGCGATTTCGCCGGGCTGGATGTGTGGCCTATCGACCAGGGCCTCGATATCGAGTTCCCGCGTGACTGTGTCGGATGGAGCTTCATACCTCTGGTGGGGCATTTCGTTCCCGTAGGTGTTGAGAGCATAAGGAGCCATCCACAGACGACGCTCATAGGCGTGAGCCCCTTCGATCCCTAGTTGACATCGAAGCGAAACTGGCAGGGGCTCGACATGGTCGAGAACCGCGGCGTACGTCTTGAAGAAGTCGTAGGTGAACTCGATTAGTGCGAGCGAGTTGATTTTCGGGTTCCTTGTGAAGGCTGCGGTGTCTCTCGGCCAACCGAGGAGCTCGGCAAACGTGCCCAAGGCAACGAAGGTTGCGTCCTTGTACAACTCAAGACGCTTCCGCCACGCGTCGATCACAATCCGGTCGCCTTCAACGATCTCCGCGCGCTCGTAGGTGAGGATGTTGAACCCTTCGTGTCGCGTAACCGGCGGATGTTCGATGATCGTGCGCACCTCGTCTGAGCGGAAGAGCGTCGGAATCGAAGCGGGCTGTGCAGGGGCAACGGCAAGATGCAAGACGGGCGCCACCTCTTAGACCTCCCCGAGCTCTCGACGTGCGCGCGCGACACGCTCCTCGAGAGCATCGTCGGGCGCCGCAGGAGCCTCTGCCTGTCCGCCTTGCGCATGAACCTCACGTAAGAGCACTTTGATCTCGTCAATGTCCACCCCGAGGTGAAGGCTCCGACTGATGAGCGCGTGAATTTCGCCGATCGCGAGTGATCGGTTCCTGTCGGCCGACCGCACGCTAAGGCCAACCATCCATCCCGGCGCTCCGTCCGCACTGACGAACTCCTTCGCGACGAGGAAATAGCGCGCATGGTCAGCCTGGGCCGGCACGAGAATGACCGCGACACCACGCTCTTGATCGCGAATCGATGGCTTGAACCGAGCATCAAGACCAACAATGCTCGGAAACACCAGCTGCTGAGCCTTCGCGATCCATTGGTCTCGCGAAAACGATGCCCGCGAGAACAAGTGAACGCTCTCGACAGTGTCAACTCCAGACTCCTCGCGCGCTCGCGTCTGGAAACCGACGACGAGAACGCCCCCGCCAGGCGTATTTGCCAGCGCGGTTACATCTTTGGCGAGCTCGAACGCCTCTGCTTGCTCGTCGATTCGATATGGGCTGCGCTTGAAGTCGATGGAATCCGTCTCCGGCACGCCGAGGACGGCCTCGAAATCGCCCGCATCTAGAAGCGCAAGTAGTTCAGCCTGCTCCACGATTTGATGCTATTGCGAGAGGCGCCTAGCGGAGTCGAACCGCTGTAAACGGCTTTGCAGGCCGCTGCCTAACCACTCGGCCAAGGCGCCCGGAAGCGGCCATCGTACCGGCCGCCCTTTACAAGACCTCGTCGAGGAAGGCGACCATACGCGTGAACGAATCGACCCGGTTCGACATCTTCGCGATCGAGTGCCCCTCGTCGGGATAGACGACAAGCTCGCAGCGGATTCCCTTCTCACTCAGCACGCGCGCGATCTGCTCCGACTCCGAGAGCGGCACGCGCGGGTCGTTCGCACCGTGCTGGACGTAGAGCGGCGCGCGGATCGCGTCGACGTGCGTGATCGGCGAGATCTCCTCGAGGAATTCGCGGTCGTTCTCGAGCGAGCCGTATTCGCGCTCACGCGCCTTGCGACGGTACGGCGACGTGTTCTCGAGGAACGTCACCCAGCTCGAGATGCCGACCGATTCGACGCCGGCCGCCCAGAGCTCGGGCTGGAACGCGAGCGCGGCCAGCACCATGAAGCCGCCGTACGAACGCCCGTAGATGACCTGGCGGGAGCCGTCGATCTCGGGCCGTGCGGTCAGCCACGCATGCAATGACGCGAGATCACGCACTGAGTCCATCCGAAGCCGGATGTCGTCGAGATGCTCGAACCGCTTTCCGTATCCGGTCGAGCCTCGGACGTTCGGCGCCGCGACGGCGTAACCGCGTGACACGAGGTACTGCGTCAGCGGCGCGTAGTTCACGTGCCACTCCGGCTGGTACTGCGCCTCCGGCCCACCGTGGACGGTGACGACGACGGGGAACGGCCCGTCGCCCGGCGGCTCGAAGAGAAACACGGGAATCGACTCGCCGTCGAAGCTCTCGAGGCGATGAAGCGACGGCTCGACGAGCCCGTCGATCGGCTCTGCGCTCGTCGTCACGCGCGTCGTCTCGCCGTCGTAGACGTAGACATCGCTCGGCTGCGTCGGCGTCGAGAACGCGTACGCGAGCTTCGAGCCGACGCGTGAGAACACCGGCGACGAGACGAGGCCGCGCCCCGGCAGCGGGATGTCCACGCCATCCAGCGTCAGTCGCGAGTAGCCGTCCTCGTTCGTGTGCAAGAGCAGATGCTCCGCGTCGCCGTAACACGTCACGTCCCAAGGCGAGTCGATGCCTCCAACGGCGAACGTGTCGCGCCCCTCGTTCGTCGCCCAGACGAGCTCGTCGCCGCGGAAAACCGGTGTCACGTACTCCGCCCGCTCGTCATGCGGCGTCAGATGGGTCACGTCGCCCGAGTCGACGTCGCAGAGAAACAAGTCGTTGTCGCCGCTGCGCGCTCCTGCTCGGTCGGCGACGATGCGCCGTCCGTCCGGCGAGATGGCCGCGACTCCGACGTAGCCCTCGAACTCGAACGTGCGCTCCTCCCCGCTCTCGAGGTCGCGCGCGACGACGTCGAAATCCACCTCGTTGCGGCGATTCGTCACGTACGCGAGCGTCCGCCCGGCGGAGTGCGGCGTGTCGTGCTTGTAGCGCTCGTCCACGACGAGCGGCTCGTCGCCGACGTAGAGCTGCGTCCGTTCGTTTCCGCCCGACGTGCGCTCGACGAGGACCCGACCGTCCGGCAGGAACTGCCCCGTTACGGCCTCGTCGTCCTGCGTCAACTGCCGCAGTCCCGGAACGACGAAGAGCTGATTCGACCCCGGAAGGTCGGATGCGACGAGCACCTCGCTGCCGTCCGGAGAGAAGGAGAGCGGCGACGCGCGCCGCCGCTCCAAGAGCGCCTTCAGATCTACGCCGTCACTCCGGCGAACGTCGGAATGATGTCGTCGCCGTACGTCTTCAGCGTCTCTTCCTGGCCGTGCGTCATGAGATAGATGTTGAACTGATCGACACCCACGGCCTCGAGCTCCTTGAGCTTCGCCTTGATCTGCTCCGGGTTGCCGATGACGCAGAAGCGATCGCAGATCTCGTCGGTGACGAACTCACCGTGCTTCGCCCCGACGCGCGAATGGTCATTGTAGTCGTAGAACTTGCGCGCCTGCACGTAGTCGGTCAGCGCCTTCGGCACGGTGCTGCCGTCTGTGCCGTAGCGCTCGATGAGATCCATGACGTGGTTCGACACCATCGCAGGGAACCAGCGCACCTGGTCACGCGCATCGGCGAGGTCGTCCGTGACATGGCTCGGCGCACCGACGATGCACTTGAGCTGCGACGGGTCGCGTCCGGCCTCGGTCGCAGCCTGGCGAGCGGTGTCCATGATCCACGAGATGATCTCCGGATCGGCGAGCTGGATGATCACGCCGTCGCCGACATGCCCGGCGACGGCGAGCGCCTTCGGCCCGTAGCCGGCGACGAACATCGGAATGTCGGGTAGCTCCTCGCGCACCCATTTCAGCTGGAGGTCCTTCTCGTTCCAGGCGACCTCGCGGCCGTTCATGAAGTCCTTGATCATCGTGAGCGCCTGCTCGAACTCCGCAACCTTCATCGGCTGCCGGCCGATGTAGCGAACCGCGGAGTCGCCGCGGCCGACGCCCATCACCATGCGGCCGTCGGAAAGGTCGTGCAGCGTCGCGTACGAGCTCGCGAGCACCGTCGGGTCGCGCGTCGCGGGGTTCGTGACGAAGTGGCCGAGATGGATCTTCGACGTCTCGCGCGCTGCGACCGCGAGCGTCGGAATCGACTCCTGCCAGAGGACGTGCGAGTCGTACGTCCACGCGTACTCGAAGCCGTACTTCTCGGCGAGCTGGATGAGCTCGAGCCAGCGCGTCCACGGCGGGTCGGGGAGAACGGTGACGCCGAAGTGCATCGCTGCGACTCTACCGCGGCGTCGCAAGTGCGGCCAGGGCGGTGAGCACACCCATCGCGATGAAGCCGATCCGGCCGTCGCCCGGGAGCGAGAACGTCAGCCCGACGAGCGGCGTGCCGACGACGATGACGAACGACGCGAGCGCGTTCACGAGCCCGACGGCCGCGCCCGGCGCGTCGGGCCGCGCGTGTGCGGCGCCGCTGAACGCCAGCGCGAACGGAATGCCGGCGGCGAGGCCGAGGACGGCGCTCGCCGTGACGTCGCCGGCAAGCGGTAGCGGCGTCGCGAGCGCAACCGCGGCCGCCCCGCCCACGACGAGGCTCCCCGCAACCCAGCGGCGGCTCATGAGGGAGCCCCCGGCGATGCGGCCGAAGAAGCCGAGGAGCAGCGTGAGCGACCCCACCGCGGCAGCCGTGCTCTTCGAGTGCCCGTGATGCTCGAGCAGCGTCACCACCCAGTTGCCGATGACCACGCTGAAGCCGAACGACATCGCGTGGATCGCACCGAAGCGATAGAGGCGCGGGTCCCGGAACAGGTCAGCGCCGATTCGCTCACCTGCGTGTCGCGCCGTCCGCGCCGCACGCGGCGCTGTGGCGAGCATAACGAACGCAAGCCCGGCAACGACGAGCGCCGTCAGGTAGGGCGCGCGAAAGCCTCCGATCGCAGGCACGACTGCAAGTGCGATGCCGGGCGCGAGCACAGAGGCGCTGCCATACACGCCCTGCTGGAAGGGCGTGCCGCCGCGCGCGCGGATGTAGTCGCTGCCGGACACGAAGGCGAGGCCCGTCCCGAGGCCGACGATCGCACGCCCGGCGAACGCGAGGCCGATCTCGGGAGCGATGATCGAAACGGCGTTGCCGGCGGCGATGACGGCAAGCCCTGCGAGCGCCGTGCGCTGCGCGCCGAAACGATCGGCCGTCCGTCCGCCCGGAATCTGCATCCCCATATGCACGACGAACTGCGCGGTCACGAGCAGTCCGACGGTCGCTAACCGAACGTCGTAGGCGTGCGAGAGCCGCGTCGCGACCGCGCCGAGCGCGGCAATGTTCCACCCGACCGCGACGCCGACGCCGAAGCCGCCGGCGATCGAGCGCCTGCTCACGCGACGAGGTCGTAGCTCGACGCGATCAGCTCACGGACAAGGTCGTCATCGAGCGTGCCCGTCAGATCGACGGTGATCCAATGCTTCTTGTTCGCGTGGTAGCCGGGCACGATCTCCTCGTACGTGCCACGCAGCTGGACGCTGAGCTCGGGCTCGCACTTCAGCGTCACCTTGAGCGGCTTGGCCTTCAGACCGGCAACGGCGAACATCTTTCCGTTGCCGGCCTTGAACACCGACGCCTCTGGGCCGAATGGGAACGTCTCGGCCGCGCCGGTGAGGCCGAGGCAGAAGCGGCGCAGTTGCGCCGGTGTCACCCCCGGTCGAGGACAACGACCGGGATCTCCCGGTCGGTCTTCTTCTGGTACTCGTCGTAGTCGGGCCACACGGCGGCCATCTGCTTCCACAGCCGTTCGCGCTCCTCGCCCTCCACCGTATGCGGATGCGCGTGGAACTTCTCGCCCTTGATCTGCACATCGACGTGCGGATTGGCGATGAGGTTCAGGTACCAGTCAGGGTTGTCAGGCGTGCCGCCCTGCGACGCGACGATGACGGGATTCCCGCCGTCGAGCGTGTAGATGAGCGGGGTCGTGTACTGCTTGCCCGACTTGCGGCCCGTCGTCGTGAGCAGCAGCGTCGTCGTCCCCTTGAGCCAGTCGTGGCCCTCTGCGCCGTCGGTCTCCTGATAGCGCTGAACGTGCTCTTGTCCGAAAAGCGTCATGCGATTGCCTCCAACGTCTTGGTTGCGAGCCGGTCGAGCGCCTGCACCGAGAGCTCGAGATGCTCTTCCTTCGTGTCCTCGAGCTTCGTGTGCGAGAGCCCTCGCAAGGACTGAACGAAGATCATCACCGTCGGGATTCCCTCGCGCGCGACTTCGGCCGCGTCGTGGAGCGGCCCGCTCGGCAGCTGGTGCGACGTCCCCGAGACTTCCCGGATCGACTCGTCTGCGAGCGCGATCAGCTGCTCGTCGAACAGGATCGGCTCGATGTTCCAGATGTGGTCGAAGGAGACCTCGATGTTCTCTTCGCCGGCGAACCGCTCGCTCGCGTCCTGCGCGAGCTGCCAGAGGCGCGCGAGCTTGCCCGCGTCGAGGTGCCGCTGGTCGAGCAGCTGCTCCGCCGTCTCGACGACGGAGGTGACGATGCCCGGCTTGCAGACGACGCCGCCCGACGTGCACACCGCCCCGTCGCCGACTTCCGCCGCGATCTTCCGCAGCTCGAGCTCGAGCTTCGACGCGCCCGCAAGCGCGTCGCGCCGCTTGTCCATCGGCGTCGAGCCCGCGTGCGCGGCCTGCCCCTTCCACGTGATGAGGTGGCGCTCGACGCCGAACGTGCCGAGCACGACGCCGAGCGGAAGCCCTGCGGCTTCAAGAACGGGCCCCTGCTCGATGTGCAGCTCGAGATAGGCGGACGCGTTCTCGAGCTGCGAGCGCGCGGCAATCGCTCCGTCGAGGTCGACGCCGTGCTCGCGCAGCGCATCCGGAAGCGCGATGCCGTTCGCGTCGTGCCGCTGACGCAGCTCGTCCTGGTCCGCCATCGAGCCGGCCGCGGCCGACGACCCGAAGAGCGACCGGCCGAAGCGAGCCCCCTCCTCGTCCGCCCAGTTGACGAGGCGCACGGTGAGCGGCGGCTTCCCCTCCGCCGCTATCCGCCGTAGCACCTCGACGCCGGCTACGACGTTGAGGGAACCGTCGAGCCAGCCGCCGTTCGGCACCGAGTCGATGTGCCCGCCGATCAGAAGCGCGCGGTCGGACTCGCCCGCAACTGTGAACCACTGGTTGCCCGCCTCGTCGATCTCCTCGACCGCGGCGGTGTCAGACACCTTGTCGCGCAGCCACTCACGCGCACGCTCCCACGTGTCCGTCCACGCGACGCGCTGCGCGCCGTTTTCGTCCCCCGTGAGCTCGCGCAGCTCCTTCAGCTCTGCGACGGTGCGGGCAGGATCGAGCGGCACGCGGCCGATCCTACAAACTGCATGGATGAAGGCCGAAGCGGTCAAACGAGCGGAGCGGCTGCTCGGCATCGCCACCACGTCGTGGATGCGCGTCGAAACACGCGGGTATGCGACGAACGAGCACTGGACGGTCGAGCTCGCCGACGGCTCGCGCGCGTTTCTCAAGCACGCGGCGCCCGTCGATCCGTGCCCGCGCTGGCTGCGCGACGAGCACGCGGTGTACTCGGCGGTAAGCGGGCCGTTCATGCCACGGCTGCTCGGCTGGGAGGACGATCCGGAACGGCCGCTCCTCGTGGTCGAGGATCTGTCGGACGCGCGCTGGGTTCCGCCATGGGAGGACGGCGACGTGGCGGCGGTGCTCGCGACGCTCGCCGAGCTCGCGGCCACGACCCCGCACGGACCGCTGCCCCGCTTCGAGGACTACGGGATCCCGAGCTGGGAGACAGTCGCCGAGGACCCGGCGCCGTTCCTGTCGACTGGGCTCGCCGACGCCGGCTGGCTCGAGCACGCACTCGCCACGCTCGTCGCTGCGACCGAGCAGACGCCGCGCGCGGGGGACTCGGTCATCCATTGCGACGTGCGCAGCGACAACCTCTGCGTCCGTGAGGGGCGCGTAATCCTCTTCGACTGGAATCACGCCGCGATCGGCAATCCCGCGCTCGACATCGCGGCCTGGCTTCCGAGCCTCGCGCTCGAGGGAGGGCCGGCGCCCAGCGACGTCGGAGGCGCGGACGACTTCGCGGCGTTCGTGGCAGGCTTCTTCGCGTCGCGCGCGGGACTGCCGCCGCCGGAGGGCGCACCGACGGTGCGGCTCTTCCAGCGCGAGCAGGCCGAGGTGGCCATCCCGTGGGCATGCCGCGTGCTCGACCTACCACCTCCGGCCTGACGCCTGATAAGAACTCCCCATCGCCGTTCCGCGCCGCATCGGGCTGCTCGTCGTCGTGCTCGCGGCCCTCTGGGGGCTCTGGGAGGGCTGGCACTGGATCGGCACGCACTTCGCGCTGACCTGGCCGTTCACCGTGAACGACGTCACGATGCCGCACCTGCACCGGATCGTGCAGGCGCTCTTCCAGCCCGCGCAGGTGAACGGGCCGTGGCTCCTCACCATCCTGTGGCACGCATCGCTCTTCACGGCAAAGGAGTCCATTCTCGGCCTTGCCATCGGCGGCGTCGTCGGCTTCGCGATCGCGGTGGTGCTCTCGCAGTCGCGCCTCGCCGAGCGCGGCTTCATTCCGTACATCGTGGCGTCGCAGACGATTCCGCTGCTCGCGATCGCGCCGATGGTCGTCATCGGTCTCGGGACGAAAGGCGTCACCGACTGGGTCTCGGTGTCCATCCTCGCCGCGTACCTCACGTTCTTCCCCGTGACGATCAACGCGCTCCGCGGGCTGCAGTCGGCGGACCCGCGCGCGGTCGAGCTCATGCACTCGTACGCGGCGAGCCGCTGGCGGATCCTCTGGAAGCTACGGGTGCCGGCGTCGCTCCCGTACTTCTTCTCGGCGTTCCGGATCGCGGCGCCGCTCTCGATCGTCGGCGCGATCATCTCCGAGCCGGCGGCGTCGATCCAGGGAGGGCTCGGCGGAGCGATCGTCAACTTCAACCAGTACTACTCGATCGAGCCGCAGGAGCTTTGGGCGACGAACCTCATCGCCGCGCTGCTCGGGATCATCTTCTTCGCCGCCGTCGTAACCGCTGAGCGCATCGTCGTTCGCCGCGCACCGGAGAACGTCGCGTGAGACGCGCGTCCCTCGCCGGCGTCGGCTCGCGCCGGGCGAAGCCCGGCTTCGCCGACGCCTGGCGCCGCTGGCGGCAGGATCCGGCGCTCGCGGCGCTCGGTCGTACTCGATGTACTGCCCTTCGCGCCACTCGCTTGGCTCCTTTGCCAGCGACGCCCGAGGAACGCGCGTGAGCGTGGTTGAGCTTAGGGGCGTGACGAAGCAGTTCGCGCGCGGGAACACGGTCGCGCTGCAGAACATCGACCTGACGATCGAGGCGGGCGAGTTCATCTCGCTCATCGGCCCGTCCGGCTGCGGCAAGTCGACGCTCCTGCGCACGATCGGCGACCTCATCCAGCCGACGAGCGGCACGATCGTCGTCAACGGCAAGCCGGCGCAGCAGGCGAGGCGCGACCGGGATTACGGAATCGTCTTCCAGGATCCCGTGCTCTACGACTGGCGCACGGTCGCGAAGAACATCGCGCTACCGCTCGAGATGCTCAGTTGGGACCGGACGCGGCGCCTTCAGCGTGTGCAGGAGATGATGGAGCTCGTCGAGCTGACCGGGTTCGAGAGCCATCACCCCTACCAGCTCTCGGGCGGGATGCAGCAGCGCGTGTCGATCGCGCGCGCGCTCTCGTTCTCCCCCGCGCTGCTCCTGATGGACGAGCCGTTCGGCGCGCTCGACGAGATGACGCGCGAGCGCCTCAACACCGAGCTGTTGCGGATCTGGCAGGAGACGAGCTCGACGATCGTCTTCGTCACGCACTCGATCGCGGAGGCGGTGTTCCTGTCGACGCGCGTCGTCGTCATGTCGGCGCGTCCGGGACGGATTGCGGAGCTCATCGAGGTCAACCTCAAACAGCCGCGCAGGCCCGAGACCCGCGAGGACCCGCGCTACTTCGAGCTCGTGACGCAGGTTCGCGAAGCACTCGCCCGCGGAGGCGCGCAGCTGTGACGCGCCGCGTCATGAACCAGCTGCCCGCGCTCGTCGTCTTTGCGCTCGGACTAGTCGCCTGGCAGTGGGTCTTCTCACCTCTCGCCGGAAAGTTCCTCCTTCCGAAGCCGTCCGCGATCGCGACGGCGCTGTGGCACAGCCGCCAGCTCCTCTGGAGCGCCGGCTGGTTCACGTTCAAGGAAGCCCTCGGCGGATTCGTGTTCGGCTCGGCCCTGGGCATCGTCGTCGCGATCGCGCTCGCGCGCTGGCGCAAGGTCGGCGAG
>DASSXM010000123.1:0-12773 GCA_035703805.1 Gaiellaceae bacterium
GCTCGCGCTCCCGTACGCGCGGGAGGGCGAAGGTCTCGGCCGCGCGCTCGACGCGGCCGGCTGGGCGCGGGCGGCAATTGCCGTCGCGATCGCAATCGGTCTGTGCGCATGGCTCGATGCGCTGCCGCTCCTTGCCGCTGGCGCTGCGGTCTTGCTGCTTGCCTACGTCGTCGCTCGCCGCGCGCTCGGCGGTGTGACCGGCGACGTGCTCGGCGCGGCGGCGGAAGTGGCGGAGGTCTTCGCGCTCGTCGTCGCCGTCGCGGTCATATGAGCCGCCTGATCCTCGTCCGTCACGCCGAGCCGAGCGAGGACGCGCGCGGGCGCTGCTACGGCAGTCTCGACATCGGCCTCTCCGATGAGGGACGCCGTCATGCGGCGGAACTTCCACAGAAGCTCTCGCACCTCGAGTTCGATGCGGTGTATTCGAGCCCCCGCATCCGGGCGCTGCAGACCGCGGAACCGTTCGGCCTCGAGGTCGTGGCAGACGAGGACCTGCGCGAGCTCGACTTCGGTGAGCTCGAAGGCAGGCCCTACGAGGAGATCGAAGCGTCCGATCCTGATCTTTACTGGGCCTGGATGCAAACGCCGACACGCGTCCGCTTCCCCGGCGGCGAGAGCTTCACGGACTTGAAGGTGCGCGCGCTGAACGCGCTCGACCGGATCCGTGAGTCCCACGAAACCGCGCTCGTCGTCACGCACGGCGGCGTCATCCGGGCGGCCGTCGCGGCGTGGCTCGAGATTCCGGACGAGGGGATCTTTCGGTTCGACCAGCGCTACTGCGGGACGACGATCGTCGAGTGGCTCGACGGCATGCCGATCGTCCGCCTGCTCAACGGATAGCGACGAATCCGTCGGCGCGATCGAGGCGCTCGTCGTCGAGGATCGCGTCGTCCCAGTACCACTGCCACGAGAACCAGCGCTTCAGCTCGCGCTCGGGCGCGACGACCGCAGAGCGCACGCCGGCGACGACGAGCTCCCGCAATGCGATGCGCACATCGCCCGGCGCCTCGGGGACGATCTGATCCCAACGCACCAGTTCCGTGTCCTCGCCGCGGGCGACGACCGTGCCGCAGCGTTCGAGCGGCGACCGCAACGTCTTCAGCTCTTTGGCTTCAGCCCGAGCTCGAGCTGCAGGTCTTCGAGCAGCGAAGGCCCTGCCTCGGCGAGATGGCGGAGCAGCGGATCGTCGCCGAGCCGCTCGAGCTCGGCGCGGCAGATCGGGTCCATGATCTGCGCGACCTTGTCGGTGACGAGCAGGTTCTTGCCACGGTGCACCTTCAGAACGAGATGCGTCTTGCCAAGCTCGCCGAACCACGGCCACTTCGTTCTCGGCCACGTCGCAAAGCCAGGCACGCCGGCCTTGTACGGCTCCTCATGACATGCCTCGTACAGGCTCGGGAGTGCGCAGTCCGCCGTGGGCGTGAGCAGGCCGCGGTCGCGCAGGAACGCCTCCGCGTCCGCGATCGTCATCAGCGCACGGTCGGGTGTGAGCCGACACTCGAAATCCCGGTTACTTCTCGGCAAAGAGCGCTGCAGATGGTACGTAGAACGCGGCGATCGCGAGCGTCAGCGCCACGCTCGCGAGCGGGCTGAAGAACGCGACGACGAACACCGCTCCGTACATAAACGCGCCCGGTGCGTACGCGCGGTCGACGGCGCGCAGCTCCGCATCCGGAACGTGCTCGTCGATGAGCCGCCGCCCAGTGCGCGCGTACCGCCACCACACCAGATGGAGCGCGGCCATCACGACGAGCGTGCCCGCGTACAAGAGCGCGGCCTGGCGCTCACCGTCCTTCTGGAGGTATTGCGCGACGAGCTTCGTCGGGAACGGCAGGAACGCGATCGTCAGCAGCAGGATGTTGTTGATGAAGAGAAACGTGCGGTCGACGCGGCCGATGAGCGAGACCGTGTGGTGGTGGTTGATCCAGATGATCCCGATGACGACGAAGCTCGTGACGAACGCGAGGTACGACGGCCAGATGTGCCACAGCTCGTGGCCCAGGCGGTCGCCGCTCACCGAATGCACGCCGACCTCGAGGATGAGGAGCGTCGCGGCGATAGCGAAGATCCCGTCGCTGAACGTCTCCAGGCGTGTCGTCTCGTCCATCGGCATAAAGTTGACGCATGCGGTGGACGGTGGGCGTCGTACTCTCAATTGCGGCTGCGGTCGTCGTCGGCGAATGGACTGGATCGGTCTGGTACGGGCTGCTGGGCTTCTTCATTGCGGGCGCTCTCTTGCGGGCGATCCGCACAGACTCGGCGCGGCGCGCAGTGTGGCCCGCAGCAGCGACGGGCTTCGCGTTCCTCTACGACGGCCTCGGGCTCGGGACCGCGGCAACGTTCTTCGCAGCGTGGGCGTGCGCGTCGGTGACGCGCTGGGTGCTCAGGTGAGCTGAGCGATGAGGCGCACCGGCTCCAGGTCGGTGTGCAGCAGGTGCTGGAGCATGATCCCGTCGCAGCCCGCCGCCTCGTACTCCTGCAGCCGCGCCGCGACCTCGGCGACGGAGCCGACGATCGCACGCTCGCGGTAGCGCGCGAGCCAGGTGTCGAAGTCGACATCGCGCTGCACGCGGCCGTAGAGCTGCTGTGCACGCTCGAGCGCGTCGTCGTGCGTCTCGCCGATGACGCAGCCGGTCATGACCGAGAACCGCAGGGACGGCACGCGGGCGCGGATCGCCGCCGCCTCGTCGGGCGACGCGAACGGCATGTTGTACTCGTCGGCGAAGCGCAGCGCAGGCTCGACCGTGCCGCGCTTGCCGCTGCCGCCGACGATGATCGGCGGGTGCGGCTGCTGCACCGGCTTCGGCAGCCCGGGCGCGTTCTCGAGCGTGTAGTGCTTGCCGTGGAAGTCGACGTGCTCCTCCGTCCAGAGCCGATGCACGATCTCGAGCTGCTCCGCGAACATCTCGACGCGCACGCTCGTCTCGGGGAACGGGAAGCCGAACGCGCGGTGCTCGCGCTCCATCCAGCCGGCGCCGAGGCCGAGCTCGATCCGGCCGCCGGAGACGTTGTCCGCTGTCGCGACCACGTTCGCGAGCAGCCCCGGTGGGCGGAACGTCGCCGGTGTCACCATCGTCCCGAAGCGGAGCTTCGTCGTGCGCGCGGCGAGCGCGGCGAGGATCGTCCACGCGTCGTGCGCGAGGTTCGCGTCCTCGTTCGACTGCGAGATGTAGTGGTCGGAGCGGAAGAGCGTCCCGATCCCGTGCTCCTCGCACGTGTCGGCGAGCGCGCACCAGTGCTCCCAGGTGACGCCCTCCTGACCCTCGATCATGAGCGCTATACGCACGCGGCTATTCTCGTTGGATGGCCGCAACGCAGCCGGAGACGTACCTCGAAGACCTGAATCCGGCGCAGCTCGAGGCGGTGCTGACGACCGAGGGGCCGCTGCTCGTGATCGCCGGCGCGGGGTCGGGGAAGACGCGCGTGCTGACGCGGCGGATCGCGCACCTGCTCGCCGCGGTTGGCGTAAAACCCCCGGAAATCCTCGCAATTACCTTCACGAACAAGGCCGCTGCGGAGATGCGCGAGCGGGTCGAGGATCTCGTCGGGCCACCCGCCCGCGCGGCCTGGGTGATGACCTTCCACGCCGCCTGCGGACGCATCCTCCGGCGCGAGGCGACGCGGCTCGGCTACCGCTCGAACTTCACGATCTACGACCAGGCCGACCAGGTGCGGCTCGTGAAGCACTGCCTCGAGGATCTCGACCGCGACCCGAAGCGCTTCACGCCGCGCGGCATCCACACGCAGATCTCGAATGCGAAGAACCAGCTCATCGGGCCGGCGGAATACGCGAGCCGCGTCGCGAGCTTCTACGACCAGACGGTCGCCGACGTGTACGAGCAGTACCAGCGCCGGCTGTTCGGATCGAACGCCGTCGACTTCGACGACATGCTCTATCTCACCGTCGACGTGCTCGAGCGCTTCCCTGAAGCGGCGGAGAAGTGGCAGAACGCGTTCCGGTACATCCTCGTCGACGAGTACCAGGACACAAACCACGCGCAGTACCGGCTGCTGCAGATTTTGTCAGCGAAGCACGGAAACGTGTTCAGCGTGGGCGACCCGGACCAATCAGTTTTTGGCTGGAGAGGCGCGGACATTCGCAACGTTTTGGAGTTCGAAAAGGACTTCCCCGGCGCCAAGATCATCACCCTTGATCAGAACTACCGCTCCACGAACTCGATCCTCGAAGCATCGAACGCGGTTATTCGGAACAACCGCGATCGGAAGGAAAAGAACCTATGGTCGGAGCTCGGCGACGGCGAGCCCGTGCGCGCGATCGAGGTCGAGGACGAGCACGCGGAGGCGCGTTACGTCGCCGCCGAGATCGCGCTGCTCGTGGAGCAGGGATTCTCCGGCGCCGAGATCGCGATCTTCTATCGCACGAATGCGCAGAGCCGCGTGCTCGAGGACATCCTCGTCCGCCAGGGCGTCGCGTATCAGGTGATCGGTGGGCCGCGCTTCTACGAGCGCGCCGAGGTGAAGGACTTGATCGCGTACCTGCAGGTGATCGACAACCCGTATGACGCTGTGTCGCTCGTGCGGATCGCGAACCGGCCGCGCCGCGGCATCGGCGACTCGTCGCTCGCGCGGCTGCAGGCGTACGCGGACGCCCAGGGCATCTCGCCGTGGGAGGCGATGGAGTTCCCCGAGGAGGCGGGGGTCGGCGCGGCGCCGACGAAGGCGGTGCGCGCGTTCCGGACGATGATCCAGTCGTGTATGTCCGGCGCGCTCGAGCTCGAGGTGCCGGAGCTCATCGAGCGCGTCTTCGAGCAATCCGGCTACCTCACCGCGCTCGAGGCGGAACGGACGATCGAGGCGCAGGGCCGCATCGAGAACCTGCAGGAGCTCATCAGCGTTGCGCGCGAGTGGCAGGAGGCGAGCGCGGAACCGAACCTGTCGTCGTTCCTGCAGGAGGTGTCGCTCTACTCCGATCAGGACGCGATTCGCGGCGAGGAGTCGCTCGTCACGCTCATGACGCTGCACAACGCAAAAGGGCTCGAGTTCCGCGCTGTCTACCTCATCGGCATGGAGGAGGGGATCTTCCCGCACTCACGCTCGATCGAGGAGCACGGGGTCGAGGAGGAGCGGCGCCTCTGCTACGTCGGTATGACGCGCGCGATGGAGAAGCTGACGCTGCTGCACGCGTCGTCGCGGATGCTCTTTGGCGGTCGCTCGTACAACTTGCCGTCGCGCTTCCTCGACGAGCTGCCGGAGCAGCACGTCGAACGGGAACGCCTGCGGCCGGCGTCGTGGAAGAACTACGGTTCCGTTGCGCCGAAGATCGAGGTGCCCTCGCTGGCGACGGGCGACTCCGTGCGACACGGGACGCTCGGCGAGGGCGTCGTGCTGCGCATGGAGGCGGGCGGCGTGGTCGTCGTGCGCTTCGCCGGCGACGGCTCCGAGCGGCGGCTCATGCTCGACTACGCGCCGCTCGAAAAGATCTAGGCTCGCGCCATGAGCTTCGAGTTCCGCCCCGTCCGCGACAAGGACGAGTTCGCCAAGGCGTTCTATGCGATCGGCCAGTACTTCGCCGGCCCGCCGAAGGACGACATGGTCGATCGCTGGCTCGTCACCCTCGGGCTCGAGCGCATGCACGCAGCGTTCGACGGCAAGGAGGTCGTCGGTGGCGCGGGCGCGTTCACGTTCGACCTGTCGGTGCCGGGCGGTTCGGTCCCGTGCGGGGGCGTGACCATCGTCGGCGTGTACCCCACGCATCGACGGCGTGGTGCGTTGCGCGGGATGATGGACACGCAGCTCGCCGACATCCACGCGCGCGGCGAGCCGCTCGCGGCGCTGTGGGCGTCGGAGGAGACGATCTACGGGCGGTACGGCTACGGGCTGGCGGCCTGGGCCGGCGAGGCGACGATCCCGAGCTCGGCGGCGGCGTTCGCGCAGCCGCTCGAGCGACGCGGGTCGACGCGCTTCGTGACGCCCGAGGAGGCGAAGACGCTCCTGCCGCCGATCTGGGAGGAGCTGGGGCGGCAGCGGCCGGGCGTCTTCGCGAGGACGAACGACTGGTGGGACCTGCGTGTCCTGCGGATGCCGCCCGAGCAGGAAGGAGCGCCGAAGCGAATCGTCGTCCTCGAGATCGAGGGCCGGGTGGAGGCGTACGCGATGTTCCGCCTGCACTTCGCGCACGCGGACGGCGCGTTCACGAGCAAGACCGAGGTGATCGAGGCGATCGGCGTGACGCCGCAGGCGACCGCGGAGATCTGGCGCTTCCTGCTCGACATCGACTGGGCGAAGACGATCACCGCGTCGTTCCTGCCGCTCGACCATCCGCTCTTCCTGCTGCTCGCGAACCCGCGGCAGATGAAGCTCCGCGTCAGCGACACGTTGTGGATTAGGCTCGTCGATGTCGGCGCCGCACTCTCAGGGCGTGCGTACACGGGAGAGGGGAGCGTCGTCTTCGACGTGCGCGACGCGACGTGCCCGTGGAACGAGGGGCGCTGGAAGCTCGAGGGCGGAAAGGCGTCGCGGACCGACGGCGCGGCCGACCTCGCGCTCGACGTCGACGCGCTCGGGTCTGCGTACCTGGGCGCGGTTTCGTTCGCGCAGCTGCGCGATTCCTTCCGTGTGCAGGAGCTTTCCGAGGGCGCCGTTGCCCGCACGGACGCGCTCTTCTCGTGGCACCCACTTCCGTGGTGTCCTGAGATCTTTTAAGGATTTGTCAAGGCCCATCGAAAACGGCTTGATCTAGCCGTTTTTCGGGCCTCTCGTTGCCGGTCGGGGCAAACGACGTTTTAGGGTCCCGCGTCCCGTGCGGCGTAGAGGACTTTTGACCTTGGCGGCGACGGCTGCTGCGCTCGTTTTTGTCGGGCCGGCGGCGGCGAGCCACCGCGTGCCTGGGATCGAGCAGCAGGGCCTCGCGGCGCTGGCGCGGACGTTCGAGTGGCCGGCGGCGGGGATCGTCACGACGCCGTTCACGAGCTATCACCACGGCCTCGACATCGGGATGCTGCACTCGCTGACGGTGATCGCGGCCGCGGGCGGGAAGGTCGAGTCGGTCGGCTACGTGACCGGCTTCGAGGGATACGGCAACATCGTCGAGGTCGACGTCGCGCCGCATGTGATCACGCTGTACGCGCATCTCTCGTCGTACTCGGTGCATCCGGGCGAGCAGGTGCGGATGGGGCAGGTGCTCGGCGTCGCCGGCTGCACGGGTATATGCACAGGCACGCATCTCCATTTCGAGATGCGCGTGAACGGCGTCGCCGTCGACCCGCGCTACTTCCTGCGTTAGCGGATCCTCCGGGGCGACTCGGCTACACTTCCGCGCTCCAGGGCGGTTAGCTCAGTTGGGAGAGCACCAGCTCGACAAGCTGGGGGTCACTGGTTCGAGCCCAGTACCGCCCATAAGGAGAAGCCCTGCTATCAGGGCTTTTCTGTTTACTGGCTTGGCGAGCGCCTGGCAGGCGTGATACCGCGGTGCTACCACCTCCTCCAAAGAATGCGAGGAAGATGCTCTCGAACGCGTGGGTAGCGGCAAGGCGAGCGGCTTTTCGCAACGCGCGACTGAAGAAGATAGGGGTACGTGGCAGACTCTGGCAAGTCGTGGTCGCCTTACGCCGCGATGCTCACACCGATCGAAGCTGAGGAGAAGACGCTGGCCACAAAGGGTTCGAAACAGCGGCGTGCCGAGCCATATGTCCACGAGGATGAGGCGCTGCTCCGCCCGGACATCGGGACGCAGGCCCAGTTCAAGAAGAAGAAGCCGCCGAAGAGCTACCGCTATGACTCATCGCTGTCGCCGGCGCTGGATTGGGACGAGCAGAACTCGACGCGTGAGCTCGGGGAGTGGTTGCTAGAGCAAATCGAGGAGGCCTCGAAGCTCGATCCCCCACACCGGTTCCCGGTGGCGCGGTCGTTCGGAGGCATCGAGATCTCCGGACTCGCCGACGCTGTGCAGCGGCTAAGGGCGCTCTCGCGGCCGTTTCTCGATTGGGCAGGGAAGGCCGAGCGACTCTCGTTCGACGTACCGACGCTGCCGCTCTTCGTCCACGAGCGGTTGTCGACCAAGGCGATCCTCGAGACGCTGTCTGGGCACGCGCGGGACCGGCAGATGGAGATGCAGCTCTTCGCCGATCCACAGCTCCCGCTCCACCAGCAGCTCGAGGCTTACGAGCACCGTGGCGGGTGGGTTAATCGCATGATCCTTGGTGACTCGCTCGTCGTGATGAACTCGCTGCTCGAGTACGAGGGCCTTGGCGGGCAGGTGCAGGCGATCTACATCGACCCGCCTTACGGGGTGAAGTTCGGCTCCAACTTCCAGCCGTTCGTACGCAAGCGCGACGTCAAGAACAACGACGACGCCGACATGACCCGCGAGCCCGAAATGGTTAAGGCCTACCGCGACACCTGGGAACTTGGACTGCACTCGTACTTGACCTATCTGCGCGATCGATTACTTGTGGCGCGCGACCTTCTGACCGCCAGCGGCAGCGTGTTCGTGCAGATCGGCGACGAGAATGTGCATCTAGTCCGGGATGTGCTCGATGAGGTGTTTGGGAACGACAACTTCGTCTCGCTAATCACGTACTCCAAGACCACCAGTGCAACGGCGGACCTTCTTGCTGGAACGGCTGACTATCTCCTCTGGTACGCCCGAGATCGTGAACGGGTGAAATTCAGACCGCTACACACGATGAAGGGTGTTGGCGGCGAAGGAGCTGGAAAGTACGACCAGGTCGAATTGGCGGACGGCACTCGCCGTCCGATGTCGGCCGCTGAGCGGCGGGCTCCAGAGCAGCTTCCTCCTGGCGCACGTCCGTATCGTCTCGACAATTTGATGAGTCAGAGTGTCGGACGTGAAAAGGGAGAGGGGGCCGCGTCGTGGTTCCCAGTGAGTATCGACGGCAGCGAATTTCGACCGAACATTCGAAGTCGGTGGAAGACAAACGAGGATGGCATGGAACGGCTCCTTGCGGCGCGTCGGGTTCAGGTCACCGGACGCACGCTCGCCTATGTCCGATTTCTCGACGACTTTCCAGCAGTCACGCTGGCAAATGTCTGGACAGACATCGGCGGGATTCAAAGCCGGGCCGACCCCAAGATCTACGCGGTGCAGACGGCGACGAGCGCGATTCAACGCTGTCTCCTGATGACCACTGATCCAGGAGATCTTGTACTCGACCCCACATGCGGCTCCGGCACGACGGCATATGTCGCCGAGCAGTGGGGCCGACGCTGGATCACGATCGATACCTCGCGCGTCCCGCTGGCGCTCGCGCGACAGCGAGTTCTGACCGCGACCTTCCCGTTCTACGCATTACAGGACGAAAGTCGCGGTCCCGCCGCTGGGTTCGTCTACAAGCGTCGGCAAAACGCGAAGGGCGAGGAGGTCGGCGGGATCGTCCCGCACGTCACACTGAAGTCGATCGCGACCGATGAGCCGCCGGCCGAAGAAGTTCTCGTTGACCGGCCGGAGGTCGATTCGAAGATCACGCGGGTTAGTGGACCGTTCGTCGTTGAGGCGACGATCCCGACGCCGGTCGACTACGAGGGCGACGGGGTGGAAGACTCAGGTGCGCCGGATGACAGTAGCTACGTCGACCGGATGCTCGAGACTCTTCGACGCAACTCCGTTCTGCAGCTGGCGGGCAACGCGGAGATCGAGCTTCGGAATGTACGCCCGCCGGCCACCGCTTTGACCCTTTCGGCGGAAGCGCAGGTCGCTCCAGATGACCAGCCGGTTGCAATCGTGTTCGGCCCGGAGAACGGCGCCGTCAGCGAAAAGCTCGTCTTCGAGGCTGCGCGGGAGGCGCACCTGCGGAGCTACGAGCAGCTGATCGTTATCGGCTTCGCGATTGAGCCGAACGCGCGAGCCCTCGTCGACAAGATCGAAGCGACGGTCGGTATTCCGGCGGTGTATGTCCAGGCGACGCCGGACCTAGTGATGGGCGATCTCTTGAAGACGATGCGCTCAAGCCAGTTGTTCTCGGTCACTGGTCTGCCGGATGTCGCACTCCGTAAGGTCGAGCCAGAGGAGAAGGATGGGCCCCAGCGCTATGAGGTCGAGCTGCGTGGCCTCGACGTCTTCGACTCGGCGAGCTTCGAGACGATCCACAAGTCAGGCGACGACGTGCCGGCATGGTTCCTGGATACTGCTTGGAACGGGCTTTCATTTCACGTCTCGCAGGCGTTCTTCCCACGGACGAGCGCATGGGACAACCTGCGCAAGTCGCTGAAGGGCGAATTTGAGGATGCGGTCTGGGACCACCTATCCGGGACGGTTAGCGCGCCCTTTACTGAGGACGGGACACGCGAGATTGCGGTGAAGGTGATCGATGATCGCGGTAATGAGCTTCTCGTCGTACGCTCGCTCGACGAGGCGGAATGAGTTCCTTCGAGGTCGAGCAGCCGATCCTCAACTCACCGTTTGAGGAACCCGTCGAACATTGGCACATCGAGGAGGGCAAAGCGCCTCAGCGCGCGAAGGGGCGCCGGCGCGCGGGCTACTTCTATCGCGATCCGAAGGGCCTCGAGCCTGAACCAGGGCAGGTGTCACGGGGCGAGTGGCAAGAGCTCGAGCTCGTGAACTTGATTCGCGAACGGCTCGCATCATGGCGCGATGCTGGATATCCCGGCGCGAGCCGGACGACTCTTGACCTGCTTCGGCACTGGCGCCGCGACGGGCGCGAGCAGCCGTTGTTCTTTGCCCAGCTTGAAGCCGCCGAGACCGTCATCTTCTTGAACGAGGCTCGTTCCGACTTACGCCAGGGCGTGGAAGTGTCGCGCGAGGATGTGCCTGACGGTGACGAGGGCTTCCAGCGTTATGCGTGCAAGATGGCGACAGGCTCAGGCAAGACGACGGTGATGGGAATGCTGTGTGCCTGGAGCATCCTGAACAAGGTGGCCACGCGGAACGACGCACGCTTCTCCGATGTCGTGCTTGTCGTCTGCCCGAACCTCACGATCCGCGACCGGCTGCAGGAGCTCGATCCGAATCGCGGCGAGGCGTCGGTCTACCGGGGTCGAGATTTGGTGCCGGCTCATCTCATGTCGAACCTGCGGCGCGGCCGCGTGCTCGTGAAGAACTGGCACGAGTTCGAGCGCAAGGGGATGAGCGCGGGGGCGAAGGTGCAGAAAGCGGGTGTTCCCGAAGTGGTGAGAGCGACGATCAAGATCGGGCCGAAGACGACATCGGGGCGAGGCGGCCGCTACATGACAGAGAAGGCACTTGGGGTTGCCGTCGTGCAAGGGATGCGGATCCTAGAAGACCGTCGGCCGGGGAAGTCCGAGGTGGTTGTCGAGGAGACTCGGTACGTTGAGAGCGACACAAAGCTGATGCAACGCCTGATCGGAAGTGAGGTCGGCGGCAAGCAGAACATCCTTGTGCTGAACGACGAGGCGCACCACGCCTATCGGATCCGCGGCAAAGACATCAACGAGGCGGCGGATGATGCAGAGGCGCTGAATGAGGAGCTCGCCGACGAATACGAAGTCGAGTCAACGGTCTGGATGGACGGGCTCGACCGCATCCACAAGAACCGTCGGATCAACTTCTGCGTCGACCTGTCGGCGACGCCGTACTACCTCGCGCGTGCGGGCGAAGAGACCAACAAGATCTTCCCTTGGGTCGTCAGTGACTTTGGGTTGACAGACGCAATCGAGTCCGGCCTCGTCAAGATCCCACAACTCGCGCACTCCGATCCCTCCGGCGAGGCAGAGGCGAAGTACTTCAACATCTGGCGTTGGATCATGGGCCAACTCTCGGCGGCGGAGCGCGGCGGGAAACGCGCCAACCCGAAGCCGGAGGCTGTACTGCGTGAAGCCGAGACGCCGATTCGATTGCTCGCGTACTCGTGGGACGACCTCCGCAAGGCGTGGGAGGGAACGGACGAGGAGCGTCCGCCGGTCCTGATCCTCGTCTGCAAGAACACGAAGCTGGCGTCGCTGATCTATGGGTGGCTCGCAGAGGGCGAGACGCCGCCAGGAATACCCGAAGCGGACCTCGCATCTGTCCGTAACGAAGACGGCAAGCAGTACACGATCCGGGTCGACTCGAAGGTGATCGGCGAAACCGACGTCGAAGGGTCGAAAGGCGACGAGACGCGCTGGATGCGTTTCACGCTCGATACGGTCGGCAAGCGCGACTGGTCGCGCGATCCGCAAGGGCGAGCCATCTATCCGAGCGGCTTCGAAGAGCTGGCGAAGAAGCTCGACCGACCGGTGTATCCGCCGGGACGAGACGTTCGCTGCATCGTCAGCGTCGGCATGCTGACAGAGGGGTGGGACTGCAACACGGTCACACACATCGTCGGTCTGCGACCGTTCATGTCGCAGCTGCTCTGCGAACAGGTCGTCGGCCGAGGCCTGCGGCGAACGAACTACGAGCTGAACGAAGACGGGAAATTCGACGAGGAGCTGGCACAGATCCTCGGCGTGCCCTTTGAGGTGATCCCTTTCAAAGCGCGATCCGGAGTATCGCGGACGAAGCGAGAGCAGCGGCACGTGCAGGCTGTACCCGAGAGGGCGCAGTTCGAGATCCAGTTCCCGCGCGTCGAGGGGTATCAGCAGGCAGTGCGAAACCGGGTGACCGTGGATTGGGACTCGCTCGCGCCCGTCGCCGTCGATCCGATGAAGGTTCCGGACGAAGTTCTACTGAAGGGGACTCTTCTAACGAACCAAGGCAGGCCGAGTTTTTCGGAACCGGGCGCAGCGACGGCCGTGAACCTGAACGCGTGGCGCGCAAGAACCCGGCTCCAGCAAGAAGAGTTCAAGATGGCCGCCTCACTAACTGAGGAGTACGTCAAACAGGAAACCTGCGAAGC
>DASSXM010000029.1:0-21706 GCA_035703805.1 Gaiellaceae bacterium
CGCACGAAGCACACTCGCCCACGAGCGCACGCGGATGACCTCGTCGATCGCTTTCTCCACCGCGCGCTCGACGGTCAACGCGGCGCCTGCCCCCACCCCGAAAGGCGCATCTCCCGAGACTGAGCTGCGCGCGACGCCGAGCACGCAGGGCACGCCCCAGAACGCGCTCAGGTCGACGGCACTCACCTGCAGGCCCGTCGGCCGGACGAAGCGTCGCTCGAACCGTGTCAGGCGAAGGTTGTGCGGCCACTCGAGCAGCGGCCACGACAGGCGCGCGTTCCACGTGATCATGAACGCGTCCCGCTCGATGAGCTCGAGCAGCCCCGTGAGCGCCGCATCCGAGAACGTCGGTCCGCACGCGAGCCCGTTGCTCGTCGCGTGCGCGATGCGCTCCTCACCGGGGCGGAGCTCCCAGCCGAGGTAGACGAGTTGCGCGGGGACGAGAACACCTTCTCGCGCGGGCACCCACGCGACGCGCGTCTCGCCGGTGAACCGTGCATACGGAAAGCCGCGCGCGCGATGCTGTCGTTCGCTGAAGAGCGCGAACCGCGCCGGTTCGACGGCCCGTTCGCCGAGCTCTGCCGCCGTCGCGACGATCGCGTCCACATCGTCGAACCAGCACGCCGAGTAGCGCTCGACCGCCTCCGCGATCGCCGCGGCGCGTGCGGCGCGGCTCGTGCCGGACCCGGCGCCGAGGTGCGTCCCGCCGTGTCCGACGAGCAGCTCGGCGAAGCCGGTCTCGCAGACGACGTTCGCGAGGCCGATGTCGGACGGCTGCGCGAGCACCTCGTCGACGCCGCGCACGACGCCGACGTATGGCGACACGAGGGACTCCAGGTCAGGCGGCATGCTCGGCGAGAAAAGGCCAGGGGGCGGGAGCGGCGAGCTGCGCTGCCAGCGAGCAAACGGGACAGCGCGGGACGCGGTAGAGGACGTGTCGCGTGCAGGCAAGCTCCGGTATCTGCTCGACCGCGAGCAGCACTCCGACGAACCGGCCGTCGTCGAGCACGACATGCCGCAACGCGATCGTCGCCGCAAGGCCTGCGAGTATGGCTTCGAACGCAGGCGCGCCCGGATACGCGCCGTTCTCACGGTCCTCGACGGCTGCGATGGTCGCAGCGCGCCGGAGGCGATAGCACTCGTGGCACGCGGTCTGATGCGGGACGAAGATCGGCCCGATCGCCGCGATCGATCCGTCGAACGGCAGGACCTGCAGCCATCTCGCTTCCCGTTCGAGCGCGCGCTCGTTCCATGCGCGAAGGCGAGACATCTCGTGCGCTGCGGGCGCGACGATGGCGAGGTCGACCGGCGCATCCTCGTCGTCGCAGATCTCGACCTCTGCGTCCGACAGGAGTCGCGCAATCTCTTCCGCGGTTCCGCCGGAGCCGACGACAGTCACACGCGCGCGCGAGAGAGCTGCCGCAACCGTCGTCGCGTCGCGGCCGCACGCATCGGTTGCGGCCAGAAACTGGACGGTGCGCCCGGCCGGCATCGCTTCAGTCAGCAGGTGCCGGCCCGCGAGCAGCTCGAGCGCGTGGACGATGGCCGGGCGAATCGGCTCGCCGAGCTCCGCGACGATCTCGTCGATCGTTCGCGTCCCGTCGAGCAGCGGAAGGAGGTGCGGTAGCAGTCGCGTCGCCGCGCGTCCTTCGAACTCGAGCAGGCAGCCGCCGTAGCGGAAGACCGCGGTCGTCTCTCGGACCGAGAGGCGGTACCACGGCTTCAGCAGGGGCCGGGTCGGGAGAGCCGATTCGCCCACGCTCGGCTACAGGGCCTCGCGTGCGCTGCACGAGCTGCTGCAGCAGAGCACGATGCTGCAACAGAGCGGGAACGCTGGGAGCGCGCCGCCTACGGGCCTGCCGTGCTCCGTCACGGCAAGGTCGAGCAAGTCTTCGGTCAGCCGCTCGAACATCCCGATCCTCCTTCGGTTGGGTTCGTCGGCTGACGCTAGCGTTGCCTGTTCTGACAATCAAGATGGCAATTTCGGACATGTCCGAGATGCTTAGCTAGAAGCATCTCTTATTGCTCCTATTAGCTCGGCCAGGTATAGTCCTGCGACAGATGGCCGGAAACGACCATTTTGACGTACTCGTGATCGGAAGTGGGGCCTCGGGCCTGGCAGCCGCGGTCTCCGCCGAGAAGGCCGGCGCCCGCGTCGCGCTCGCCGCGAAGGGCTCGATCCAGTCGTGCAACTCCGCGAAGGCGCAGGGCGGCATCCAGGCGGCGTTCGGCGAGGACGACTCGCCCGAGCAGCATGCCGCCGACATCTGGAAGAGCTCGCACGAGACGGCGAACATGGAGCTCGTCGAGGTGCTCACGTCGGAAGCGCCGGCGGCGATCCACTGGCTCGAGGAGCTCGGCGTCGAGTTCACGCGCGAGAACGGCGGCTACCGCCTTGCGCGCTGCGGCGGCGCGACGCGCAAGCGCCTCCTCCAGGTTGGCGACCGCACTGGGCACGCGATCACGAAGGGTTTGCGCGAAGCGTGGGAGGCGGGCAGCGGGACGACGTTCGACCACGCACCGCTGCTCGAGCTC
Source organism: Gaiellaceae bacterium (assembly GCA_035703805.1). GTDB lineage: Bacteria > Actinomycetota > Thermoleophilia > Gaiellales > Gaiellaceae > Palsa-739. Next base: position 2,536 of record DASSXM010000029.1, read on the forward strand.
GAGCCGGCGTGGAAAGCGCGCTGCGGTGACCACGTCATCGAGGCGACGACCGTCGTCCTCGCCGCCGGCGGCCGCTGTTACAAGGAGGCGGAAGAGCGCGGCGAGCTGACGACGAACCATCCCGGCGCCACCGGTGAGGTGACGCAGATCGCGCTCGCGCTCGGCGCGGAGGCGCGCGACCTCGACGCGTTGCAATACCACCCGAACGGCGGCGCGTGGCCCGAGAACATGCAGGGCTACTCCATCCCCGAGACGACGCGCGCATACGGCGCCGTGCTGCTGAACGCGGACGGCGAGGAGTTCACCGACTCGCTCGGCCCGCGCGACGTCGTCAGCCAAGCGATCTTCGACGAGGTGGAGAAGGGCAAGGGCGTCGAGTCGCCCGACGGACGGCCCGCCGTCTATCTCGACACGACGCGCATCAGCGCGCACGACGCGGAGCTCTCGCTCCCGTACATGCTGCGCCGCTATCGCGCGGGAGGCATCGATCCGCTCACGGAAAAGATCCTCACGTACCCCGTCCTCCACTACCAGAACGGCGGCCTCGTCATCGACAAGGACGCCCGGACGACGCTCGAAGGCGTGTACGCATGCGGCGAGATCGCCGGCGGCACGCACGGGCGCAACCGGATGATGGGCAACTCGCTCCTCGAATGCGTCGTCTTCGGAAGGAGGGCCGGTCGTGCCGCTGCTCGCAACTGATTTGCAGGCGGCGGTGGAGGACGCCGCTGCGCATCTCTACGTCTGGGCGCTGAAGGACATCCCGCAGGACCTGCGCGACGCGTTGAAGGACGCCGCGGGCCGCGAGACGTCCGTTCCCGGACAGCGCGTGCTCTCGACGATCCTCCGCAACGTCGAGGTCGCGGACGGCGAGAACAACCTCGTCTGCCAGGACACCGGCATCGCCGTGTACACGTGCCGCGTCGGCGAGCACTTCCCGCTCCATCCGGCGCGCATCTACGAGGCGCTGCGCGACGGCACCGCGCGCGCGACGATCGAGCATCCGCTGCGCTCGAACGCGGTGCACACGATCACGCGCGAGAACACCGGACCGAACATCGGCTACCGCCTCCCGATCGTGCACTGGGAGTTCATCCCGGACTGGGACGGCCTCGACGTGAAGTGCGTGCCGAAGGGATCCGGCTCCGAGAACATGAGCTTCCTGAAGATGTGCGTTCCCGCCGACGGCGTGACCGGCATCAAGAAGTTCGTGCTCGAGTCGATCGTCGGGTCCGGCGGCAAGCCGTGCCCGCCAGGGATCGTCGGCGTCGGCATCGGCGGCTCCGCCGACTACGCGATGTATCTCGCGAAGGAAGCGATCGCGCGGCCGATCGGCACGCGCAACGCCGACCCGGTCGTCGCGGAGCTCGAGGACGAGCTGTTCGGCCTCTTGAACGAGACGGGCATCGGCCCGATGGGGCTCGGCGGCGACGTCACCGTCCTCAACTGCCACATCGAGCACGCGGACACGCACATGACGCTCAACCCCGTCGCCGTCAACTACCAGTGCTGGGCCGCGCGCCGCGCGAGCGCGCACATCGCCGCCGACGGCACCACCGACTTCGACCGAGAGGCGTGACGTGAGCATCCAGACAACGCAACGGCGGCGACCAGGTCGGACCAGGTCGCGGGACTTGTCTGCGGAGGACGTGTGATGGCGACGCATGAGGTGACGTTCCCGATCACCGACCCGCAGGAGATCCTCAAGCTGCGCGCCGGCGACGAGGTGACGGTGCAGGGCCACATCATCGGCATTCGCGACCGCACGCAGATCCGCATCTTCGACCAAGGAATCGAGCCGCCGATGGATCTGCGCGGCGCGTTCCTCCTGCACACAGCGCCCGGCGTGCGCAAGCTCGCCGACGGCAAGTACGAGAAGGTCTGCATCGGCACGACGACGAGCGCGCGCATGGTGCGCTTCACCGAGCCGCTCGGCGCGCAGTACGGCGTGCGCGCCATCTGCGGCAAGGGCGGCTTCCCCGACGAGGCGATCGAGCCGATGCGGCGGCTCGGGATGGTCTACTTCGCGATCGTCGGCGGCGCCGCCGCGCTCGAGACCACGCAGATCGAGGAGATCGAAGAGGTCGCGTGGGAGGAGCTCATGCCCGAGTGCCTCTGGAAGTTCCGCGTCAAGGACTTCGGCCCGCTCACGGTTGGCATCGATGCGCACGGCAACTCGCTCTACCACGACGTCCAGGCTGCGGCCACGAAGAAGCTGGAGGAGCTCTATGCCCGCTTTTGACATCGGCCTCACGCGCGACGGCGGCCTCACGCACGTGCTCGACAAGGGTCTCGGCGTGCGCGCGTGGGCCGACATCCTCGAGACCGCCGGCGAGCACATCGACATCGTCAAGCTCGGCTGGGGCACCGCCTGGGTTACCGGCAACCTCGAGGCGAAGCTCGAGGTGCTGAAGGTCAAGCCCGTCGTCATCGGCGGCACGTTCTTCGAGGTCGTCTACGTGCGCGACAAGCTCGACGAGTACAAGCAGTGGCTCTCCGACCTCGGCATCGAGCACGTCGAGATCAGCGACGGCACGATCGAGATCCCGCGTGAGCGCAAGCTCGAGCTCATCGCAGACTTCGCGCGCGACTTCGTCGTCCTCTCCGAGGTCGGCTCGAAGGATTCCGACGTCGTCTTCGCGCCGTACCAGTGGGTGCAGTGGATCAAGGAAGAGAAGGACGCCGGCGCGTGGAAGGTGATCACCGAGGCGCGTGAAGGCGGCTCGGCCGGGATCTTCCGCAAGGACGGCGACATGCGCACCGGCCTCATCGACGAGATCGCGCACGAGATCGACTTCCACGACCTCGTCTGGGAGGCGCCGACGAAGGCGTCGCAGGCGTGGTTCGTGAAGCACTTCGGCGCCGACGTCAACCTCGGGAACATTCCGCCCGACGAAGTGATCGCGCTCGAGACGCTTCGCCTCGGCCTGCGCGGCGACACGCTGAAGGAGGTGCTGCTTGGCAACGAGCCTGCAGCTGCCGGCTGACGTCGAGAGCATGAAGGCGGAGGAGATCCTCGCCTTCGTCCTCGACGCGTTCCCGGGCCGAGTCTCGCTCGCCTGCTCCTTCCAGAAGGAAGAGACGGTGCTGCTCGACATGCTCTTCGCGCTCGAGCCGAAGGCGCGCGTCTTCACGCTCGACACGCATTACCTCTTCCCGGAGACGTACGAGCTGTGGCGCGAGGTCGAGCAGCGGTACGACGTCGAGATCGAGCGCTTCGAGGGTGCGCAGGTGGAGGACAAGCTCTGGGAGGCGAAGCCCGACCTCTACCTCGCGATCGCGAAGCTCGAGCCGCTCAACCGCGCGCTCCTCGACCTCGACTGCTGGATCACCGGCGTCCGCCGCGACCAGTCGCCGACGCGCGCGAACGCGGCCAAGCTCGCGTGGGACGAGCAGCACGAGCTCTGGAAGGCGAACCCGCTCGCCGATTGGAGCGACGACGACTGCTGGGCGTATATCCGCGAGCGCGGCCTGCCGTACAACGCGCTCCACGACCTGGGCTACTCCTCGATCGGCGACACGCACTCGACGCTGCCCGGCCAGGGCCGCGAGGGCCGCTGGGAGGGCACCGACCGCACGGAATGCGGTCTGCACGAATGAGCACCGTCGCCCGCACGCTGACGCACCTCGACGAGCTCGAGGCCGAGGCGATCCACATCTTCCGCGAGGTCGCAGCCGAGCTCGAGCGCCCCGTCGTGCTCTTCTCGGGCGGCAAGGACTCGATCGTCCTGCTTTGCCTCGCGGAGAAGGCGTTCCGGCCCGGCAAGTTCCCGTTCCCGATCATGCACGTCGACACCGGGCACAACTTCCCCGAGGCGATCGAGTTCCGCGACCGCCGTGTCGCCGAGCTCCGTGAGCGCCTGATCGTCGCCTCGGTGCAGCAGTCGATCGACAAGGGCCGGGTCGTCGAGGAGACCGGACCGCGCGCGTCGCGCAACCGGTTGCAGACGACGACGCTGCTCGACGCGATCGAGGAGCACGGCTTCGACGCTGCGATCGGCGGAGCACGGCGCGACGAGGAGCGCAGCCGCGCGAAGGAGCGGATCTTCTCGTTCCGCGACGACTTTGGACAGTGGAACCCGCGCGCGCAGCGGCCTGAGCTGTGGAACCTCTACAACGCGCGCGTCCGCAAGGGCGAGCACGTGCGCGTCTTCCCGATCTCGAACTGGACGGAGCTCGACGTCTGGCAGTACGTCGCGCGCGAGCGGCTCGAGCTGCCGGCGATCTACTTCGCGCACGAGCGCGAGGTGTTCCGCCGCGACGGGATGCTCTACGCCGCGTCGGACTTCGTCGAGCGAATGGAGGGCGAAGACCCGTTCGTCGCGTCGGTGCGCTTCCGCACCGTCGGCGACATGTCGTGCACGGGCGGCGTGCTCTCGGATGCGAGCACGATCGACGAGGTCGTCGCCGAGATCGCGGCGACGAACGTCACCGAGCGCGGCGAGACGCGCGCCGACGACCGCTTCAGCGAAGCGGCGATGGAGGACAGGAAGCGTGTCGGTTACTTCTAAGACCGAGCTGCTCCGGCTCGTCACGTGCGGCTCTGTCGACGACGGCAAGTCGACGCTGATCGGCCGGCTGCTCTACGACACGAAGCAGATCTTCGTCGACCAGATGGAGCACATCGAGGAGACGTCGCTGCGCCGCGGCGACAGCTACGTCAACCTCGCGCTGCTCACAGACGGCCTGCGCGCCGAGCGTGAACAGGGCATCACGATCGACGTCGCGTACCGCTCGTTCGTCACGCCAGCGCGTCGTTTCCAGCTCGCCGACGCGCCCGGCCACGTGCAGTACACGCGCAACATGGTCACGGGCGCGTCGACCGCGGAGCTCGCGATCATCCTGGTCGACGCTCGCAACGGCGTGGTCGAGCAGACGCGCAGGCACGCGTTCATCGTTTCGATACTCGGCATCCCGCACGTCACCGTCGCGGTGAACAAGATGGATCTCGTCGACTGGTCGGAGGAGCGCTTCGACGAGATCGCGCGCGAGCTGGAGACGATCGGATTGCCCGATTTGCAGGTGATTCCCATGTCGGCGCTCCTCGGCGACAACGTCGTCGAAGGCTCGGAGCAGATGCCGTGGTATGCCGGGGCGACGCTGCTCGAGCACCTCGAGTCGGTCGAGACGACGACCGACCGCGACTTCGAGCACCGCCGCTTCCCCGTGCAGTGGGTAATTCGCCCGATGGCGGACGAGCATCACGACTACCGCGGCTACGCCGGCCAGGTCGCGGGCGGTATGTGGCGCGCGGGCGACGAAGTCGTCGTGCTTCCATCCGGGTTGCGCTCGCGCGTCGCGGCCATCGATCCCGATGACGAAGCGGTGCCGGGACAGTCGGTCGCGATTCGCCTCGCCGACAATCTCGACGTCAGCCGCGGCGACATGCTCGCCGACCCCGACGCGCCGCCCATCGTCGCGCGCGAGCTCCAGGCCCGCGTGTGCTGGATGAGCGAGCGGCCGCTCGAACCGCGCGCGAGGCTCGCCGTGAAGCACACGACCCGCACGGTGCGAGCCGTCGTCGACGAGCTCGTCTCCGTCACCGACATTCACACGCTGGCAGACGTTCGCGCGCCGGAGCGGCTCGCGTTGAACGACATCGGCATCGTCCGGCTCCGCTTGTCCGAGCCGCTCTGCGTCGACCGCTACGAGGACAACCGAGCGACAGGCGCATTCATCCTTCTCGACGAGGCGACCAACGAGACCGTCGGCGCCGGAATGGTGGTGAGAGCATGACCTGGCAGTTCACGCTCACGGGCCTCCTGCTCGGCACGATCGTCGGCGTCACCGGCATGGGCGGCGGCTCGCTCATGACCCCGATCCTCGTCATCGCCTTCGGCTTCAAGCCGACGTACGCGGTCGGAACGGACATCTTCCACGGCGCGATCTTCAAGACCTTCGGCGCGATCCGGCATCGCCGCCTCGGCACCGTGCACGCGCGCCTCGCCGCGTGGATGTTCCTCGGCTCAGGTCCGCTCTCGCTGCTCGGTGTCGCAGCGGCGACGTGGATCAAGCACAGCTACGGCGCGAGCGCGCAGAACTACGAGGGCTACGCGGTCGGCGCCGCACTCGTCGCGGGTGGGCTCGGCTTCCTCGCGAAGGGCGTCATCAAGCGCGGGATCCAACCGGACGACGCACCGTTCCTCCTCTCGCGCCGCGACAAGATCATTGCGGTCACGATCGGCGCGATCTTCGGCTTCGTCGTCGGCCTCACGTCGGTCGGCAGCGGCACCTTCTTCGGTCTCGTGATGGTGCTCGTCTATCCGTTGACGCTGTCGAAGATCGTCGGCACGGACATCTTCCATGCGGCCGCGCTCCTGTGGGTCGCAGGCATCGGGCATATCGTCGGCGGCAACGTCGACTTCCACGCCACCGCGTGGCTCCTCACCGGGTCGATACCCGGCATCCTCATCTCGAGCCGCTTCAGCGTGAAGCTGCCGCAGGGCATGCTCCGGCTCGCGCTCGGCACGGTTCTGACGCTCAGCGGTCTCAAGCTGCTCAACGTGCCGCAGGCGAACTGGATCCTCGGCATCGGGCTCGGCGCGCTTCTCGTCGGGCTCGCCGGCTACGGCGTGCGCGCGTGGGTCACGCCGCGGGTGGTTGCCAGGCCCGCCTAGGGCAGCGAACTAGACTCTTGCTGCTTTGCAGCGGCTTCTCTCGACGGGGACCCTCGTGGGCCTTCTCATCGCCACGGCCGCGGCCTTTGCGATCACAGAGCGCCTGAAGCTCGTCAAAAGCCCGATCTTCGACACGCGGGTGACGCACGTCTTCTCGCCGGCCCACAGCCGGGCGAGCATCCGCGTCAAGCTCCGTCACAGCGATCGCGTGACGGTGACGATCCTCAGCACCGGGCGCGATCTCGTGCGGACGCTCGTCGCCGACGAGCGGCGGCCGCGGGGCCTGAACGTCTTCACGTGGGGCGGACGCACCGATCTTGGTACGCCCGCGCAGCAGGGCACGTACCGCGTCGAGATCCATCTCGCGAATCAACACCGGACGATCCTCATGCCGAACGTGATCGTGCTCGACACAATCCCACCCACGGTGCAGGCGGCGGTCGCGAACCGCGATGCGTTCTCCCCGGACGGCGACCATCAAGCCGACTCGGTAACAATCCATTACACGCTGAGCGAGGAGGCGCGCGCAGTCGTCTACTTCCGCGGCCACAAGGTTCTGGGGCCGACTCGCCTCAGCAAGCCGGTCGGGACGATCACGTGGTACGGCAGCGACAACTCGGTACTGCTTCCGCCCCGCGTGTACACGCTCGAGGTCGGCGCGGTCGACGTCGCCGGCAACGAGACGCCTGCCGCCGACCGCTGGCCGGTGCGGGTCCGCCTGCGCTACATCACGCTTGCGAACCATCGCATCACGGGGGTGACGGCCGGGACGCAGTTCGACATCGGCGTCTCCACTGATGCGAAGCGGTACGGCTGGCTCCTGGGCTCCCGACATGGATTCGCGCACGGCCCGGTGCTGACGCTGCGCGCGCCGGCGACGGCGGGGACGTATCCGCTCGTCGTCACCGAGCACGGGCACAGCGACCGCGCGGTCTTGGTGGTCCGATGATCGGCATTGCGCGGCTCGGCGGCCCGATCGCGGTCTTCGGGCTTGCGCTGCTGCTCACGGGGAAGACGCGGCGCGATCGGCTGGCCGGGCTCGGGTTCGCCGCGATCGGCGGATGTGTGCTCGCGGCTGCGCTTGCGCCCGACAAGCCGGGCGAGATCGTGGGCGGCGTCTTCGCCGCGCTCGCTATCGCGGTTGTGCTGGCAGGCGTCTTCCGGCGCGAGCCGTGGCTGCTGCCCGTCGCGGCGCTCGCGTCCATTCCCGTGCGCGTGGGCGCCCTCGGTCACCAGCTGCTCGTGCCGTTGTACGTCGTAACGCTCGCGGCGGCGGTCCTGCTGGCATGGGAGCTCGTGAACGACGAGCTGCGCATACGCGAGCTCGGGCCGGTCGCGTGGCCGCTCGCGCTCTTCATCGGCTGGACCGGCCTCTCGCTCGGCTGGACGAAGGACGTTCACGAGGGCGCGACGGAGATGCTCGCGTTCTACGTCCCGTTTGCCGTGCTCACGGTCGCGATTGCGCGGCTGCCGTGGAGTCGCATCGGCCTGCGCGTGCTGTACGTGGAGCTCACGGTGATGGCGCTCGTCTTCGCCGCCGTCGGCTTCTACCAGTACCAGACGCGCAACGTCTTCGAGAACCCGAAGGTGATCAACTCGAACGCCTACGCGGGATTCTTCCGCGTCAACTCCGTGTTCTGGGATCCGTCCGTGTACGGCCGGTTTCTCGTCGTCGCGATGGTGCCGACCATCGTCTTCATCGTGCGCGGTCGCGCACAGCGGCTCGCCTGGTTGGGGGTCGGCGCGCTCGTCGTCACGTGGCTCGGCCTGCTCATCTCGTTCTCGCAGTCGAGCTTCGCCGCGCTCCTCGTCGCCGTCGCCGGCGTTGCGTTCGTCGCCTGGCGGTGGCGCGCGCTCTTCGCGGTTGCCCTCGCGGTGCTCGTGCTCGGAGGGCTGGCCGCGGCGCAGCCGCAGGTGCGGCGCTCGATCCAGCACCACACCTCGAGCGGCATCAACAGCGCGACGAGCGGCCGGTCGAGTCTCGTCGCGAACGGAATCCGGATCGCCGCTGCGCATCCGGCGCTCGGTGTCGGCGTCGGCGGCTTCAAGCATGCGTACGCTGCACGTGTGAAGCGCCTGCACGGCAAGAGGAACCTGAGCACCGCAGCGTCCCACGACACGCCGGTGACGGTCGCCGCCGAGACCGGTCTTCCGGGGCTTGCCCTGTTCGCTTGGCTCTTGCTCGCGCTTGGCCGCGTGGCATTCCGCTCGCCGCGGATGATCTCGCTCATCGCCGGGCTCTCGCTCGCCGCAATCCTCTGTCACTCGCTCTTCTACAACGACTTCTTCGAGGACCCGACGACGTGGCTCCTCATCGGGCTCGTCGCGTTCGCGCGACCGCCGCCTGTCGTCGTCGAGCAGCGCGTGGAGCTTCCTGAACGAGAAGCGGTGGCGGCATGATCGAGCAGTGGACCAGGGCGCTCGTGCTTGCCCCGCACACGGACGACGGCGAGTTCGGTTGCGGCGGGACGATGGCCCGGCTCGTCGACGGCGGCTGCGACGTGCGCTACGTCGCGTTCTCGATCGCGACGCGCTCGCTGCCGGTCGGCTTCGCGCCGGACACGCTTGCGCGCGAGGTGCGCGACGCGACGACATCGCTGGGCATTCCCGAGGACCGGTTGACCGTGCACGACTTCGACGTGCGCACGTTCCCGGAGCGGCGGCAGGACATCCTGGAGATCCTCGTCGGGCTGTGGGAGGATTGGAAGCCGGACGTCGTCTTCCAGCCGAGCCTGCACGACGTCCACCAGGATCACCAAACGATCGCGCAGGAAGGCCTGCGCGCGTTCAAGCGCACGACGATCCTCGGCTACGAGATCCCGTGGAACAACTTCGACTTCTCGTACCAGTGGTACGTCGCCCTGGAGAAGTCACACATCGAGCGCAAGATCGCCGCGCTCGAGAAGTACGCATCACAGCAGCATCGCCGGTACGCGAATCCCGAGTACGTTTGGAACGTTGCGCGCACGCACGGCGTCAACGTGAACCGCGAGTACGCCGAGGTATTTCAGGTGTACCGCGTGATCGTCTAGGGGTTAGCAACCGGCGGGAGGGGCAATGCCCCTGGGATGCGCGCCGGCGTTCTGGCCGTGGTTGCCGCGGCCCTCGCGATCGCCGTTCCGGCGTCCGCCGACGTCACGACGCCAACAACGACCGACGCGACGACGACGGAGACGGTCACGACCGCACCGACGACCACCGAGACCGCGCCGGCGACCACGATGGCGCTCCCGCCGGTGGAGTACACGACCGTTCGGCTGCCCGCGACTCGCTACCCGGCATCTCGTCCGCACAAGAAGCAGAAGCTCCACCAGCCGCTGAAGGTCACGCCGCCGCTCGGCCAGCGCGGGTACGTCTTTCCGGTCGTGGGCGCAGCGGACTTCGTCGACACGTACGGCGCGTTGCGCACCGATATCCGCAGCCACTGGCACCACGGCGACGACATCTTCGCGGCACTCGGTACCCCAGTCGTCGCGGTGGCCTCGGGAACGGTCAACCGCGTTGAGTGGGGCGACATCGGCGGATGGGGCCTGTGGGTTCGCGACCGCCTCGGCAACGAGTTCTATTACGCGCACCTGTCCGGCTACGCGCCGGCGATCGTCCACTCCCCCGCCGTCCGCGCTGGGGAGGTGATCGGCTTCGTCGGCAACACGGGCGACGCGATCACGACGTCGCCGCATCTCCATTTCGAGATCCATCCGCGCTCGCTCCTCCACCTGCAGTACGACGGCGCGGTCGACCCGACGCGCTACCTCCAGGGCTGGACGCACACGCACGTCGTCCACGCGCCGCGTCCGGTCCACCTCCGCCTGCCGGCGGGCACGTAAGGCCTCGAGGCGCGTCGCGTCTTCCGCGAGCTCCTCGCCGCTCGTCATCTGTTGCCGCACAGGCGGCCGGTAAAGCGGAACCTGGCCGTCCATCCGCATGTGCACGTCGCCGCCGTTGTCGCTGCCGTTCCGGCGCCGGTGATCCCACATCGGCGCGTGTCGCCGCTCGCGATCGCGTTCCTCATGGGACTCGGCGCGCTCGCCGTCTACGGGGTCGGCGTCGCCTTCAAATCCTTCCGCACGTACAGGGTGGTCGAGTCGGTGGCGAGGGCGATCGCCCGTGAGGGTGCGATGCCTGACACTGAGCGGATGTTGACGTTCGCCGGCGCCGATCCGCAGCCCAACGCGACGCCGACGCCGATGGCGATCGACTCCACGAACGACGAGGCCGCGCGCGCCGTGTAGACGCGGCCTTTGTACGTGATCGTCTTCGCGCACGGCTTCCCGCCGGAGCCGCGGAACGCGACGGGGGCGACGAGGACGATCGCGAGCACGAGGGCGGCGACGAGTCCGAGCGCGAGTTTTGCCCCCCGCGGGAGCCTCGACAACGGAGACACGGCCCCATCATCGACAATCCGCGCATGGCGGCCGCAGCCCTCACGGGACAGACCGAGAGCACGCGTGCGCATCCGACTCCGCTGCGCACCTTCCTGCGTACGGAGACGGGCAGCGCCGCGCTCCTACTCGCGGCCACCGTCGCCGCGCTCGTCTGGGTGAACGTCGCCGGCGCGAGCTACGCGCGTGTGTGGTCGACGGATCTCGCGATTCGCCTCGGCCACCAAGGCGTGACGCAGGATCTCCGCCTCTGGATCAACGACGGGCTCATGGTGTTCTTCTTCTTCGTCGTCGGGCTGGAAGCGCGACGCGAGTACGACCTCGGCGAGCTGCGCGAGCGACGGCGGGCGATCCTCCCGCTTACGGCGGGCTCCGCCGGCGTGGCCGTTCCGGTGCTCATCTATCTCGCAATCAACGCCGGGAAGCCGTCGGCGCACGGATGGGGCGCGGCGATGTCCACCGACACCGCGTTCGCGCTCGGGATGCTCGCGCTCGTCGGCCCGAGCCTCACCGGCCGCATTCGCGCCTTCATGCTCACGGTGCTCGTCGTCGACGACATCGTTGCGCTGCTCGTCATCGCGACCGCGTACACCTCGCATCTCCGTGTGATGCCGCTCGCCGTCGCCGCGGGGATCTTCGCGGCGATGTCGGTGTTCGTCGTCCTGCGCATTCGCATCGGCCTTCTCTACTTCGCGTTCGGCGTCGCAATCTGGGTCGCCGTGCAGAAATCCGGCGTCGACCCGATCATCGTCGGGCTCGCGATGGGCATGCTGACGTGGGCGTATCCGGCCGGCCGCGGCGAGCTCGAGCGCGCGAGCGACCTCTTCCGCAGCTTCCGCGAGCAGCCGACGCCGGAGCTCGCGCGCGAGGCGCGCGTCGGCCTCGAGTCCGCGCTGTCGCCGAACGAGCTGCTGCAGCGGCTCTGGCACCCGTGGTCGAGCTACGTCATCGTCCCGATCTTCGCGCTCGCGAACGCCGGGTTGCACATCAGCGGAGGTTTTCTCGCGCACGCGTTCACGTCACCGATCACGCTCGGCATCCTCGTCGCCTACGTCGCCGGCAAGCCCGCCGCAGTGGTCGTTACGTCGTGGCTCGTCTCGCGCCTGAGCAGGGGCAGGCTGCGGCTGCCGGTCGGCTGGGGCGCGGCGCTCGGCACGGGCGCGATCGCGGGCATCGGCTTCACCGTCGCGCTCCTGATCGCGACGCTCGCGTTCCACGGGCAGCAGCTCGAGGAGGCGAAGCTCGGCATCCTCAGCGCGGCGGTCTGCGCCTCGCTGCTCGGCTGGCTCGTCTTCGGAACGATTCGCGCGCTTCCGCCGCGGCTAAGGGCGAAGGCGCTCCTGGGCGCGGAGTCGATCGTCGACCTCGCCGTGCCCGTCGATCCTGAGCACGACCACGTGCGCGGCCCCGATGACGCGCCGGTCACGCTCCTCGAGTACGGCGACTTCGAGTGCCCGTACTGCGGGCGGGCGGAACCAGTCGTCCGCGAGCTGCTCGCCGAGGTCGGCGACCTGCGCTACGTCTGGCGCCACCTGCCGCTCTCCGACGTCCATCCGCACGCGCGGCTCGCCGCCGAGGCGGCGGAGGCGGCGGGGAAGCAGGGCAAGTTCTGGGAGATGCACGAGCTCCTCTTCCGGCACCAGGACGCGCTCGAGCCGAAGGATCTCGTCCGCTACGCCGAAGAGCTCGGGCTCGACGTCGACCGCTTCCACCGCGATCTCCGCGAGCACGAGTACGCCTCTGTCGTCGCGGACGACATCGAGAGCGCCGATCTCAGCGGCGTGACCGGGACGCCGACGTTCTTCGTCAACGAGCGCCGGCACTACGGCGCCTACGACATCGAGGCGCTCGAGAAGGCAGTCCAGGTCGCCCGCGCGCGAACCCTGCTTGACACGCCCGTCCCGGTGTGAGAGATTCTCTCTTGCCAAGTCCCTGCGAGCCCTCGGGTTCGTGGGGACTAGGCATTTAGAGGGGAGATTCGCTGGAAGTGCTGCGCACTTCCAGCGAGAGAGGATCCCGCTTCGCGGGAACGGACGACGGCAAAGCCGTCGTCCTCTTATCGAGCCGGGAAGATTGGTCACCCTGCACGGGCGGTGGTGGCCTACGGCCATCCCCGCCCGTTGGTGGGTGACCAGTCCTCGCGCGCGTGTAATAGGGCAAGTAGGAGAAGTAACCGAACGCCGGGCTGATCGCCAGGTTTTCCCTCCACTCACATGCGCTCGGGTCCTCTCGCTGGGTAACTACCCCTGAAGTCGCCCATTGGGGGAATTAGTTAGCGATCGGCTGAAGGCGTATCCGAGCTAGATCGTCGGCGCTCGCAACGCTGCGGCGGAATCGCGGCCGCCGGCCAGCAGCCAGAGGCCGAACGTGATGGCCCAGAGCAGCAGGAGGAAGAAAGTGAAGAAGGCGGGCCCGGCGAGCCCGCAGAGTCCTGCGACCAGCGTTAGCCAACGCAGCCACGCTGGGATTGCTGTTCGGGTCGCGAGCGTGAGCGCGATTAGTCCGAGTCCGAGAAGGGCCGAGCCGGAGCCGAAGATGAGCAGCACGCCGAGTTCGCCGATCAGTTGGGTGACCGGTGGTGCGACGATCATTGTCTTTCCGCCTTCGAGATGGGCGATTACCTGGCCGCCTGTGACACACCAGCCGGCCGCGAACGAGGCTGCCGCGGCCAAGCCAGTGCCCCAGAAGATGCGCGCGGCAATCGACTTCCCGGCGTCGATCACGGTGCGGAGGTGCGCAAGCAGGCCGACCAGTCCGAGGATGGCGAGCCAGCCGAGGTACATGCCGGTGATCGCCAGCACGCGATGCCCGTTGGCGAGGTAGTTCGCGACGTCCGAGGCGTTGTAGGTGGAGCCGGGGGGGTTGGCGAGGAAGAAGCCGGCGAAGGTCAGGACGCCGAACGCGAGCGCTCCGGCTCCCGCGAGACGAGTGCTGGTGTTCGTCATTCCTCGAGGCTAGAGCGCCGGCCGTGGGACGTCGTCGGTCTCACGGTCGATCTGGGTCAATCGGAGATCGGATCTGGTGGTCGCGTTCGTCCGACTTTCGGATGAGGAGGTCAGCTGTCCTGCGTGTTGCCGGGCTGCACAAGGCCGTGCTCGTAGGCGAAGACGACGGCTTGTACGCGGTCGCGCAGGTTGAGTTTCGTGAGGATTCGGGTGACGTGTGTCTTCACGGTCGCCTCGCTAACGAACAGTGCCTCGGCGATCTCGTTGTTGGAGAGTCCTTTCGTGAGCAGCCGCAGGACGTCGAGCTCACGATCGGTCAAGTCGGCGAGCTCGGCGGGTGCGCGCTGTCCCGGGGGCGGGCGGCGCACGAACTCTTCGATCAGCCGTCGCGTAATCGCGGGTGCTAGCAGTGCGTCGCCGGCCGCGACCGTGCGTACGGCCTCGGCGAGTTGCTCGGGGCGTACATCCTTTAGCAGGAAGCCGCTCGCACCCGACTTCATCGCCTCGTAGACGTACTCGTTCAGATCGAAGGTGGTCAGGATCAGGACCCGTGGCGGGTTGGGGCTCGCGAGCAGCCGGCGTGTGGCGTCGAGTCCGTCCATCCCGGGCATGCGGATGTCCATCAACACGACGTCAGGTTTCTGTTCGCCCGCCATCTTGACGGCCTGCGCGCCGTCTTCCGTTTCCGCGACCACGTCCATGTCGGGCTGTGCGTCGATGATCATCCGGAAGCCACCGCGCACCAGGGTCTGATCGTCGGCGAGGAGGACGCGAATCACATCGCGCCTTCGAACGGCAGCACCGCGGTCGTCGACGTGCGGCCGGCCGGCGCGCGTTGTGCGGCAACGGTGCCGCCGTACAGGGCTAGCCGCTCCCGCACCGCGAGTGGCATCGACGCGCCGCTTGCGCCACCGTCGTTGGCGACCCTGATCTCGAGCGCGTCGGGTCGCCAGCGGAGAGCGATCACTGCGCGTGCGACACCTGTGAGACTCTGGGCCTCGCGCAGGCCTTCTTCCACGATCCGGTAGGCGGCCAGGTCGACTCCTGCTGTTAGCGGACGCGGGTCGCCCTCGATGGACATCTCGACCTCGATGCCGGCGCCGCGCGCGTCTTCCAGGAGTCGCTCGAGTGCTGCGAGCCCGGGTTGCGGCTGGCGCTCAGGCTCCGCCAAGTCGTGGCGAAGGACGCCGAGCAGACGCCGTGTTTCGGCGAGCGCGTCGCGGCCTGCGTCTTCGACAGCCGCGATCGCCTCGCGCGCCTTGGCCGTGTCTTGATCGAGCATGAGCCTCGCCGCGCCCGCCTGGACGGTCATCGCCCCCACCGCGCGGGCGACCACCTCGTTCAACTCTGCCGCGATACGCGCGCGCTCCTCTGCGACGGCGATTCGCGCGTCCTCGTCTCGCATCCGTTCCAGCCGCTGTGCGAGTTCCGCCAGTGCTCCTGCACGTTCGGCCCGCGCCCGTACCGCGGCGCCGGCCGCGAGCGGCCCGAACGCGAAGATCGCGGCAACGACGAGCACGTAGACGCTCAGCCCCTGATCGGTGATCGCAACCACGAGCAAGAGGACGTAGCCGAGCGTCCCGCCCGCGACCGCGCGAGCGCGGTCCTCGTGCAATCCGATCACCGCGAACGCTGCGAGCATCGCGACCCACATCCCGCTCGCAACGGTGCCTCCGGTCACGCCGACCGACGCCGCTGCGCCGGACAAGACCAGCAGACCGGCGAGGATCGCCGACCTGCGGCGGAGAAGCAACGGCAGCGTCCAGAGGATCGCGAATGGAGCGATCGCCGCCCACCTCCAGCCGGGCGCCCGCAACCAGGCCTCCGCGAGACACGCGACCAGGAGAGCGATCACAAGCGCGTCGCCCGTATCGGCGACCGGAAATGTGCGCAGGCGACTCACCGACCGCCTCGCTCGAGCGGCAGTAACGCACGAACCGAGTACCCGCCGCCACCCACCCGCTCGCCGGACGTGAACTCGCCACCGTAAATCGAGACGCGCTCGCGCATCCCGGCCAGCCCGTGTCCGCCGCCGCCGCCGCCCCTGCTGCCGCTTCCGCGGCCGTCGTCTACGACCTCGAGCTCGAGCTGCTGCGGCCCGTAGCGCACGCGAACGCGCGCCGTCGCCGGACCGGCGTGCTTGAGCGTGTTCGTCAACGCCTCCTGCACCACCCGGTAGGCGGCGAGATCAAGACCGGCCGGCAACGACCGAGTAGCGCCGGAAACCACGATGTCCACGGGCAGCCCCGCCGCGCGCACCTCGTCGACGAGCGCGGACAAGTTTGCGAGGCTCGCACGCCGCCCCCGATCCTCTCCGCCCGCACCCAAACCGAGCACGCCGGGCAAGCGACGCATCTCGCCAAGCGTCCGACGACCCGTCTCCTCAACCCGCAGCAGCGCCTCCTCCGCGCGTGGGCGATCGCTCTCCAGCAGCAAGCGGGCGCCGCCTGCCTGGACGGTCATCAGGCTGACCGAGTGCGCGACGATGTCATGGAGCTCGTGCGCAATCAGCAGCCGTTCGTTGGCGACCGCAGCTCGGGCGCGCTGCTCGCGCTCGCGCTCGAGCCGGGCCGTCTGCTCGCCCAGTTGCGCGAGCTGCGCCTCACGACCTCGCACCGCCTGACCGGCCAGCCACGGCGTCACAAGCTGCAGCGAGCCGTAAACGACGTCGCCGAGCCCGACGCGACCAGCCTGAACGATCACGACCAGAAAACAGACATAGGCACCGGCAAACCCGAGGAGCGCCGACCTGCGCTCATTGCCTCTGCCGAGCGCCCAGCCAGCGACAAGCGCTGCCGGTACGGCAGCACCAAGCTCGCCGGCAAGCGCCCGCCCCACAAAGAGCGACGAGCCCGCAAACACCGCGAGGCTCGCCAGCGGCGCCGCGAGCGCGAACGATCGGCGCAATAGCAACGGCAAGGTGCCCACGACAACGAGCAGGAAAAGAACGAGCCTGGAGCCCGAACCTCCGGACAGCGAAACCTCGACCTCGCCGGCCGCCAAGGCAACAACGACAACCAAGTCGTCTGCCCACCGCCGAGAGCGGCTGCCAACACGCATCGGCCGACGGTAACTCCGTTCGAGCGGCCCCGCATCAATCAGGCGGCGGATCTCGTCTCCGACGAAGGTCGCACTGCCGGTCGCCTACGTCGCTGACGCCGCCGGCATAGCGTCGGGTTTCGCCGCGAATGGTGTAGGTGCCGCGCGCATCGATCGTTGCTCTGCCTGGAAAGCACGCGGCTGCACGCTTCCACTCCGGACCCCTGCACGCTGGCGGCTTCAGCGTAAGAGCCAGTAGCGGCCTGGTCGGACACGTTCGAACCGCGGGTTGGTGGACGCTGAGCCTTTCGCTAGGCAGTTCTTGACTGACGAAGGGGCCACACGCCCGTCGAGGATCTGCTCGACTCTGGCTTGGACCTCGCCGAGCTGAAGCTCGCCACCGGCTTCGGCAAGAACCCGAACCACAGCGTCACCAATCGCACCGAACTTGCGTTTGCTCCGCCCGGGCGGTCTGCCGACCGGACGTGGCGGAGCTACCGGAGGCCAGTCTCTTCGGCTGAGGCGGTGGAGACGGTCGCTAACCAGCTCGTGTGAGAGCGTCTCAATGAGGCCTAGCTGCGCGTTAGCTCCGGCCTTTGGCGTTAGAGCACGAGCTCGGCAAGCACCTGCAGCGCTTCGGGCTGCGGCGAGCCGACCATGAGCGTCTTCACGGGGGACTCGCGCCACGCCTCGAGCCGGTCGCGAATGCGCTCCTTCGGGCCGACGAGCGAGACGGCGTCGACGAGCTCGTCCGGCACCGCCGCGATCGCCTCGCGTTGCTTGCCGCCGAGATAGAGATCCTGAATATGCGCGGCCTCGGCCTCCCAGCCGTAGCGGGCCGTCAGCGAGTTGTAGAAGTTCTTCCCTTTCGCGCCCATGCCGCCGACGTAGAGCGCGAGGTGCGGCTTGAGCGAGTCGCGCAGCGCCTGCACGTCGTCGCCGACGAGCACCATCGCGGTCGCGGCGATCTCGAAGTCCTCAGGCGGGTCGGGAAACGCATTCGCGAAGCGCTCTGGGTGCACGAAGATCGGCAGCCATCCGTCCGCGATCTCGTACGCGAGCGCGACGTTCTTCGGCCCGATCGCGGCGAGATAGATCGGGATATCCGCGCGCAGCGGGCGGAGCATCATCTTCAGCGGCTTGCCGAGCCCGGTCGCGCCGGGGCCGTCGTAGGGGATGCGATAGTGCTCGCCCTCGTGCTCGACGACGTCGCGCCGGAGCACGGCACGCACGATCTCGATGTACTCGCGCGTCTTCACGAGCGGCTTCCCCCACGGCTCGCCGTGCCAGCCCTCGACCACCTGCGGGCCCGACGTGCCGAGGCCGAGGATGAAGCGGCCGCCCGACATGAGGTCGAGCGTCGCCGCCGTCATCGCCGTGTTCGCCGGCGTTCGGCCCGGGATCTGCATGATCGCCGAGCCGATCTTGATCCGGCTCGTCGACGCCGCCATCCACGCGAGCACGCTGACCGCGTCCGTGCCCCACGCTTCCGCCGCCCACACGGAGTCGTAGCCGAGCCGCTCCGCCTCCTGTACGAGCGGCGTGAGCTCGGCGGGATTCGTCCCGGGGGACGCGTAGCCAAGATTGAGCCCGAGCTTCATTAGGCTGACTCTATGGCGCACCCCGAGCTCGCAGCGGAACAGGCGTACGTCGACAACGCGTACGCGTGCCTCGACAGCATGCGCGAGTCGCTCGACCGCACGCAGGAGGCGATGGCGACCGACTGGGCCGCGCTCTACATGGAGGCGTGGGCGAAGCGGCGCCGCAAGACGTTCGACGACGCCGAGCGCGGCCTCGTCTTCGGCCGGCTGACGCTCGACGGGTCGCCGCGACCTCTGTACATCGGCCGCCGCTGGGTGCACGACGACAAGCACGAGCCGCTCGTCGTCAACTGGCAGGCGCCGGCGGCGCGCCCTTTCTATACCGCGACGCCGCAGCAGCCGCAGCGCGTCACCATCCGTCGCCGGTTTCGCACGGAGCAGCGGCGCCTGCTCGACATCTCCGACGAAGCGCTCGACGGCTCCGCGGTCGAAGGCGCATCCGTCTCCGACTTCCTGCTCGAAGAGCTCGACCGTCGTCGTGAAGGGCGGATGCGCGACATCGTCGCGACGATCCAGTCCGACCAGTACCGGCTCATCACCGCCGAGCCCGACGGCACGCTCGTCATCCAGGGTGGCCCGGGAACGGG
>DASSXM010000118.1:0-11094 GCA_035703805.1 Gaiellaceae bacterium
GGTGTCATCAACCTGCTCACCGGCTTCCGTACGGAGCTCGCGCCGATTCTCGCCTCGCACATGGATGTGAACGCGCTCGACATATGCGGCGCCGATGGGCAGGCGGCCGAGCTCGAGGAGCTCGCCGCCGAGAACGTCAAGCGCGTCGTCCACGGGCGCGCCGACGTGCAAAGCCCGTGGGAGATCGCCAGCTACCTCGAGCTCAAGACCGTTTGGCATCCGATCGGTCAATGAACGAACCCGGATACGCTTCGGCGAGAGGCATGGCGCAACGCCGCTTCAGCCACGCGATCGCCGAGGGGGACGGAATCTCCGTGATCGCAGCCGTCGAGGACGCGGGCTCCGCTCGAACGGCGGAGTCGGAGGGCGCGGAGGCACTCGTCGTGCGCGGCGACTCGACGGCGGTTCGTGCTGCGACGACACTCCCGATCCTGTGGCGCGCGCCCGTCGACCTCGAGCGCGCGTCCGCATCGGCGGACGCCGTGATGCTCGTGTTCGACGCACTCGACGACGAAGACGGGAAGCTCGAGGAGCTACACCAACAGGCGCTCGAGCTGGGACTCGACTGCGCCGTCGAAGTCCGGGACGAAGAAGAGCTGGAGCAGGCGCTCGAGCGTGTCGACCCCGAGATCTTCCTGCTCTCCCCGGTAGAGCGGGAGGACGATGAAACGCAGCTCGAAGTCGTGCTCGACCTCCTCGCCGCGGTTCCAGCCGGGAAGCTCGCTGTCGCGGACCTGCAACTGACGACGCGCGACGAGATCGAGGAGCTCGAGCGTGCAGGTTGCGACGGTGTGATCGCCCGCGGCCGGGTTTCCGCCCTCGTGGGCGAGCGGCCGGCCGAGGTCTAGCCAAAACAGCGCTACCCTTTCGATTCATGAGGGCGTCGATCGTCGCGGCCCTGGCCTCGCTGGCGTTGCTCGTCGCGCTTGCGCCGGGCGCCGGTGCGGGACCGCACGCACAGACGTGTCCCGCTGCGTGGCAGGCCGGCTGGATTCACCTCGCCGCCAAGGTTCAGGCGCCGGTCTACTGCCCGACGTGGATGCCGAGCCCGCTCAACGCGCAGATCGGCGGCGAGTGGGAGGACATCTACTCGATCGGCAAGGACCGCAGCTACCTCGTCAGCTTCCTCTCGCACGGCGAGTTCGGGACCGGCGACGTGCACGTGAACTTCCGCGGCTACCCCGGTCGCACCACGATTCCGCGCTGCCAGACGATCGCACTCGAGGGAGCCAAGACGATTCGCGGCGTCGGCCCGTGCTTCGCCGACGCGCACGGCACCGTGCGCTTCGGATCGATCAGAGCCACGGTCTACCGCGTGAACCAGGACGCCGACCAGTGGCACATCCTGCTCGCGTGGAGATACAAGGGCTCGCTCTACACGGTGAGTGAGCACATCATCCAGCCGTACAACTCCGCGACGAAGGTGCTCGTGAACCTGCGCAAGCTCCTGAGCAGCCTCGTGCTCGTTCGGCCGCAGGGCTGATGCGGCTCACTCGTCGCCGGTTCCTCGGAGGCGCAGCCGCCGCCGCACTCGGTGGCGGAGGCGTGTACGAGCTCGTCGACCAGCTCGTCTCGGGCCCCAAGCGGCACATCGCCGAGCCGGCGGGAATGCCCGTCGAGCAGCACGTCTTCGATCTCGGCACGGTGCAGAGCGAGGGCGTCGAGGTCGTCGTGCCGCCGCTCCACAGCGAAGTGATCACCGCAACCGTCGCTGCGGGAAACGTCCGCACGGCGCAACGGGACCTCGAGGATGCGTTGCGCGAGCTCGACGCGCGCTATGAGCTCAACCCGAAGGGGCTCGGCGTCACGATCGCCTGGGGATTGCCGTACTTCGACACGTATGTGTCTGCACAGGCGAAGCAGCACCTACCGCACGACCGGCGCGCGAACAAATCGGCGCTGCTCCCATCCCGCACGTTTCCGAGCGATCCGACGGGCACGCTCTTGGAGCGCAACGACGTCGCGGTCCTGCTGCGCAGCGATCACCGCGAGCACATCCACCATGCGCGTTCGATGCTCTTCGACGACCTCCACGTCTTCACGATGACCAGCATCCGCCGCGGTTTCGCGGGCGGGGGATTCGGCGGCGGCCAAAGCCTCCCGCAGCGGATGGCGGTCGCGGCCGGGGTTCCCGGCGCCGATCTCATCCCCGACGGCTCGGAGCTATTCCTCGGCTTCACGTCGACGCAGAAGGCCGGCCTCGGTCCGCGCCTGATCGCGAACCACGAGACGCTCGGCTTCGTCGACACTCGCTCCGGTTACTTTCACGGCGGCACGCACATGCACCTCTCGCACATCAGCGAGGACCTGGAGGCGTGGTATCTGAACTTCGATTTCGACGAACGCCTGCTCACTGCGTTCCGCCCGGGAATGACCGACGTGAAGCAGGGAGCCCAGACGATCCCCCAGGGACCGGACAAGGTGTCGAGCCCCGAGCTCCTGCAGAAGCAGTTCAAGCAGACGGGCCGCTTCGGGCACAGCGCGTCGATACAGGCGACGTCGCGCCTAAAGCACGACTTCGTCGGCGCCGACGGGACTCACTACCCGAAGGGAACGGCGATTCCGCAGCGCGCCGACTTCAACACACTCGACAACCCCTTCGCGTGGACGGCGCATCCGCAGCGCGACAAGTTCACGACGGATCCCATCGCCGGCGTCCACTTCGTCGTGTTCAACCCTTCGAGCGACGACTTCGAGCGCAACCGGCTCGCAATGGACGGAGTGCTGCCCGACGGCACGAAGCTGTTCGTTCCTCCGCGCACGCGCGCACAGGGCTTCAACTCCGTGCTGACGACGACGCATCGCCAGAACTTCCTCGTGCCACCGCGCAGGCACCGCTCGTTCCCGCTTGCCGAGCTGTGACCGACGGCGGCAGCTCGATCCCCGCCGTCCGGGCGCTGCTCAGGGTGCTCGCACAAGGGCGCGACTGCGCCGAGCTCGGGACGGCCTTCGGCGAAGGAGCGGCCGCCCTCGCGGAGACCGCGGGAAGCGTCGTCACCGTCGAGCGCGATCCGGAACGCGCGGCGAGGGCGCGCTTGCGCCTCGCGGACCTGCCGAACGTCGAGGTGCTCGAAGGCGACTGCTACGAGCTGCTGCGCGGACGCGGTCCGTTCGGCCTCGTCTTCGCGGACGGCGGCCGCCCGTACCGGTGGGACGCGATCGTCGATCTGCTCGCTCCCGGCGGCTTCGTCGTCAAGGACGACCTCACCCCCGGCCGGCCGGTCGAAGGCGACCAGGTGCGCGAGGCGCTGCTGCGCAATCCACGGCTCGCGGCCGTCGAGATCCTGACGACGCCCGAAACAGCAGCGATCGTCGCCGTACGGCGCTAGCCGAAGAACATCTGCGCGACGGCGTACCACTGAGGCGGTACGAGCTTGAGCGACGCCGTCGCCTCGGCAAGTGAGACAGCGACGATCTCGTCGCCGCGCAGCGCTGCCATCTGCCCGAACTGTCCGGCCTGCGCGAGCTCTGCGGCGCGGAGGCCGAAGCGCGTCGCGAGCACGCGATCGCGCGGCGTGGGGGAGCCGCCGCGTTGAACGTGTCCCAGCACGGTCACACGCGTCTCGTAACCGGTGCGCTGTTCGATCTCGCGTGCAAGTACGTCGCCCACGCCGCGCTTCGAGAGGATCACGTGCCCGAACTGGTCGACGTCGCCGCCGTCCGCGACGCCGGGCAGGTCGCAGCCTTCGCTGATGACGACGATCGAGAAGTTCTTTCCGCGCGCGTGGCGGCTGCGGATCGCGCCGGCGACCTCGTCGAAGACGACCGGCTGCTCGGGAATGAGGATCACGTCCGCGCCGCCGGCGATGCCGCTCATCACCGCGATCCAACCCGCATGACGTCCCATCACCTCGACCACCATCACGCGGTTGTGCGACTCCGCCGTCGTATGTAGCCGGTCGATCGCCTCGGTCGCAATCGTCACGGCCGTGTCGAATCCGAACGTGTAGTCGGTGCCGGAGAGGTCGTTGTCGATCGTCTTCGGCACGCCGACCACCGGCAGAGCGTGCTCCTCGAAGAGTTTCGCTGCGACGCCGAGGGTGTCCTCGCCGCCGATCGCGACGAGCGCATCGAGTCCCCGATCGCGAAAGTTCTGCAGGACGCTGTCGACGCCGCCGTCGATCTTGTACGGGTTCGTCCGGCTCGTGCCGATGATCGTGCCGCCGCGCGGCAGGATCCCCGACGCCTCTTGCGGCCCGAGATCCTCGAAGCGCGCCTCGACGAGGCCACGCCAGCCCTCGAGCACGCCGACGCAATCCCAACCCGCCGCATCGGAGCTGCGCACGACTGCGCGGATGACGGCGTTCAACCCCGGGCAGTCGCCGCCACCCGTAAGAATCCCGATCGTTCTGGCCATCCCCGTAGTCCTACCAAGTCAGGAGTGCGCGCGATGAAGGACTTCAAGGCGTTCTTGCTCAGGGGCAATCTCGTCGACATGGCGATCGGGGTCGTGATCGGAGTCGCCCTCGCGGCCGTGATCACAGCACTCGTCACCGACTTGATCACGCCGCTGATCGCAGCTATCGGAGGGAAGCGCGACTTCTCGAGCCTCAGCTTCACGGTCAACAAGTCGCACTTCCTCTACGGCGCGTTCGTGAACGCACTGCTTGCGTTCGTCGTGATCGCAGCCGTCGTCTTCTTCCTCGTGATCAAGCCCGTGAATGCGCTGGTGGCACGCCGCCGCACAGAGCCGTCGGCCGACCCGACGACCCAACAGTGCCCCGAGTGCCTCAGCGAGATCCCAGTCGGGGCGCGGCGCTGCGCCTTCTGCACGGCGACGCTCGGGTGATGCCGAAGGTGGGGGTCGAACCCACACGCCCCTCGCGGGGCACCGGATTTTGAGTCCGGCGCGTCTGCCAATTCCGCCACTTCGGCCGGAATCGCATGGTAGACCGCCGTGTTCCCGCTTGAAACTCGGGCTTGGGCACGAAATACTTGCCCCTCGCAGGGTTACACCGATATCGGGTCGGACCATGGAGGAGGGACTGTGAGTAGAAAGCTCCTGTTGGTGCTCGCGGGGGCGGCCGTCGTGGCCGTTGCCGTCAGCGCCGGCTACTCGGGCACCGCACGTAGCGCGACGAAGGGCGTAACGCCGCTTCCGTCGTCGTCGTGCGGCCCGGTGGTCTACAAGGGGTCCGGCTCGCCGGACTTCATCGTTGCCTCGGATCTGCCGCTGCAGGGCGCGATCCGTCATCAGACGGTGCAAGTGTCGCGCGCGGAGATCTGGGCGCTCGCCAACGCGGGCTGGAAGGCCGGCTCGTACAAGATCGGCTACCAGTCGTGCGACGACTCGACCGCGCAGACCGGCGGTTGGGATCCAGCCAAGTGCGCAACCAATGCTCACTTGTTCGCGAACAACAAGTCGGTGATCGGCGTCCTCGGCACGTTCAACTCCGGTTGCGCGAAGATCGAGGTTCCGATCGGCAACCGGGCCGGCCCGCTCGCATGGGTCAGCCCCGCGAACACGAACCCCGGCCTCACCAAGAAGTGGGACGTCGGTGAGCCGCAGAAGTACTACCCGACCGGTGTCCGCAACTACGCCCGCGTCGTCGCAACTGACGACATCCAGGGCCCGGCGGACGCACTGTGGTCGCAGTCGCTCGGCTACAAGAAGGTGTACGTCTTGAACGACAAGCAGACGTACGGCTTCGGCGTTGCCAAGACGTATGCGGCCGCTGCGAAGAAGCTCGGCATCACCGTCACCGGCTTCAAGGGCTGGGACGCGAAGGCGTCAAGCTATGAGGCGCTCGCGACTGCGATCAAGGCGACCGGTGCACAGGCTGTCTTCCTCGGCGGCATCGTCTGCAACAACGGCGCGAAGCTGATGCAGGACATCAAGTCAGTGGATCCCAAGATCCAGCTGCAGATGCCTGACGGCTTCAGCGATCCGGGCGCAAACGGTGCGGTCGGCAACGGCGCGTACATCAGCGTCGCCGGTGCTCCGCCGAAGGCTCTTGTAGGCGCAGGTGCGGTCTTCATCAAGAGCTTCGGCAAGCAGATCGGCGCGACGCCGAATCCGTACGCGGCGTACGGTGCACAGGCCATGGACGTCATGCTCTCCGCCATCGCGAAGGGCGGCGGCCAGCGGGCATCGACGACCAAGGGCATCTTCGGCCTGACGATCACCAACGGCATCATCGGCACCTTCACGATCAACTCGACCGGGGACACGAGCCTCGGCACGATCACGATCTACAAGCAAGCGGGCAAGAACCTCAACCCGCAGAAGACGCTCGTGCCTTCTGCGAGCTTGATCGGCGGGTAACCAAAAGCGACACGAGGCAGATCGCCGGGGGAGGCCCAGTCCTCCCCCGGCGCTCATTCACACCCGAACCGTGGCAGCCCACTCCCACACCGAACCGCAGACCAGAGTGAGCCGCTCGTACGGCGCGTACGTGATGCCGGCGCTCGCGACCGCGCTCGTCGGCGGGCTCATCGCAGTGCTCGTCGCCAACTTCATCAAGGGGCCGGCGTACTTCACCGACATCGCATTTATCGGGCTGACGCTCGGCTCTTTGTACGCGCTCGTCGCGCTCGGCTACACGCTCGTCTACGGCATCCTCGAGCTCATCAATTTCGCCCACGGCGATGTCTTCATGCTCGGGTCGCTCTTCGCAGCGACATCGGCAGTGTCGTGGTTCGGCCTTGGCGCGCACAACTCGACGGGGAAGCTCATCCTCGCCATCTTCGTGTCGCTGCTCTTCGCCATGGTGTGTTGCGGTCTGATCAACGCCACGATCGAGCGCGTGGCCTACCGGCCGCTCCGCGGCGCACCACGTCTCGCGCCGCTGATCACGGCGATCGGGATGTCATTCATCCTCCAGAACGTCGCGATCGCCTGGAAGGGGCCGGGTTATACGTCGGTGCCGCGCGTGCTGCCGACGAGCAACGTCTTCTCGACGCACGGGATCACATACACGTGGGAGAAGCTAATCGTTCTGTTCGTCACCGTGCCGGTGCTGATCGCGCTCGTCTATCTCGTGCAGCGCACGAAGCAAGGAAAGGCGATGCGCGCCACCGCGCAGGATCGCGACGCCGCCGCGATGATGGGCATCGACGTCAACAGCACGATCTCGTTCACGTTCCTCATCGCCGGCGCGCTTGCAGGCGCAGGTGGCCTCATCTTCGCGCTCTACCGCGGCGGCCAGATCCATTACGACTCCGGCTTCCGTCTCGGGCTGATCGCGTTCACGGCGGCCGTGCTCGGCGGCATCGGCAACTTGCCCGGCGCCGTCCTCGGCGCGCTCGTGATCGGCTTCATCCAGGCGTTCAACGAGGGGCTGCTGCACTACATGCCGGGTAGCGACTGGACCGAGTCGATCGTCTTCTCGATCCTCATCCTCATCCTCGTGTTCCGCCCGGAGGGCCTGCTCGGGGAACGAACACCGGAAGGCGGGTAAGTGGGCAGGCGGCTACGTGTGCGGATTTCTGCGGGCTGGTGGGCCGTACTCGGGCTCGTCGGCCTCCCGAAGTCCCGCTGGCGCGGCTTTGCGCCCCTCGTCCGCCGCGCCGTCAAGGCTGGGGTGTGGGTCGTCATCGGCCTCATCCTCA
The DNA here is from genome assembly GCA_035703805.1 of Gaiellaceae bacterium. Lineage (GTDB taxonomy): Bacteria > Actinomycetota > Thermoleophilia > Gaiellales > Gaiellaceae > Palsa-739. The sequence goes on from DASSXM010000118.1 coordinate 7,552, forward strand.
TTCGGCTGTTCGGCGTCTGGAAATGGTCGGCGCTCGCAATCGCGGGCGCGATCCTCGTACTCGTGATTCCCCGCTATGCGCGGGCCACAGTGGGCGGTTATCGCGTCGGCCGCTTCATCATTCCGGTAGCGGTGCTCGGGATCGCGATCTCGTATCCGTTCTGGGGCGCGTCGCACGGCGCCGTGAACCCGGGACTCCCGCAGCTCCCCATCTTCAAGACGTTCCCGCAGATGAGCACGATGGTCTCGATGGGGGTCTACGCGATGATGGCCCTCGGTCTGAACTTCGTCGTCGGGTACGCCGGCCTGCTCGACCTCGGCTACGTCGCCTTCTTCGCGATGGGCACGTACTCCGCAGGCTGGTTCGCATCGTCGCAGTTCGGACACCAGAACCTTCGCATCGGCGCCATCGGAGTCACGCCGGGGCTGGCCGGTTTCCACTTTTCGATCTGGCTCGTGCTCATCATGGCCGGCATCGCCACAGCGCTGATCGGCGTTCTCATCGGCCTGCCGACGTTGCGACTACGCGGTGACTACCTCGCGATCGTCACGCTCGGCTTCGGCGAGATCGTGCCGCAGATCGCGACGAACGGCGACAACCTCTTTGGTACCGGATTCAACTTGACGAACGGCACGGGCGGGATCTCGCCGATCGATCCGCCCGGATTCGGCAACTGGATCGGCCACCACCTGCATCTCCCGGTGAACTATCTGACGCTCGGTACGAACGCCGACCGGGCGTTCTACTGGACGGTGCTCGTTCTCGTGCTGATCACGATCTTCTGCAGCGCCCGCCTCCGCGACTCGAGGCTCGGCCGCGCGTGGATCGCGATTCGCGAAGACGAGGTCGCCGCCGCAGCGATGGGTGTTCCGCTGATGCGGACGAAGACGTGGTCGTACGCGACAGGGGCGTTCTTCGGTGGCGTCGGCGGTGCGTTCTACGCGTCGTATGTCGGCGCCGCGTTCCCGGACACCTTCAACTTCCAGATCTCGGTCGTCATCCTCGTGATGGTGATTCTCGGCGGCATGGGCAACATCTGGGGCGTCATCTTCGGCGCGTGCTTCCTCGAATATCTGGACCAGGAGGGGCTGCCAAACATCGGGAGCTGGCTGAACGGACACTTCGGTCCCGGCGGCTCGACCTTCCAGGTCTGGCATAAGACGCTCGACGTGCCGAACTACGAGTACGGCATCTTCGGGATCATCCTCGTGATCGTCATGCTCACGCGGCCCGAGGGCCTGATTCCCAGTCGGCGCCGTGCCGCCGAGTTCCACGAAGGCGTGCACGACGAGCCGCTCTACGACGCCGCCGCCTGATGGCTGAGACACTTCTCCAGACGATCGGGCTGCGCAAGGAGTTCGGCGGCCTCGTGGCGGTCGACAGCGTGGACTTCGTTATTCCGGAGGGCTCGATCGTGAGCCTGATCGGGCCGAACGGAGCGGGGAAGACGACGTGCTTCAACATGCTCACGGGCGTGTACAAGCCGACTTCCGGTCGCGTCATCTTCGCGGGCGACGACATGACGGGCAAGCCGCCGCACGCGTACACGCAGCGCGGCATCGGCCGGACGTTCCAGAACATCCGCCTCTTCCAGAACATGACTGCGCTCGAAAACGTCCTCGTCGGCATGCATGTTCGGCTCAAGGGGAACTTGTTCGAAGCAATCCTTCGCACGCCGCGTGTGAAGCACGAGGAGGCGGAGGCACGCGACAAGGCGCGTGCACTGCTCGAGTACTCCGGCCTGCGGCGGAAGGACGCGGAGATCGGGCGCAATCTCTCCTATGGCGACCAGCGGCGGCTGGAGGTTGCGCGTGCACTTGCGACGCAGCCGAAGCTCCTCCTTCTGGATGAGCCGACAGCGGGAATGAACCCGCAGGAGACGGCCGACTTCACGGCGTTCGTCGGAAAGCTCCGTGCCGAGCGCGGGCTCACAGTGCTGCTGATCGAGCACGACATGCGCGTCGTCATGGGCGTGTCCGACCGCGTGACGGTGCTCGACTACGGTGAGAAGATCGCCGAGGGCACGCCTACCGAGATCCAGAAGGACGAGCGCGTCATCGAGGCCTATCTCGGCAGCGCAGCGGTGAGCTCGTCGTGAACGCGCAGCCGGCGATGCTTCTCGAGCTCAAGGGTGTCGAGACGTTCTACGGCACGATCCAGGCGCTGAAGGGAATCTCGATCGAGGTGCGCGAAGGTGAGATCGTGACGCTGATCGGCGCCAACGGAGCCGGCAAGTCGACGACACTTCGATCGATCAACGGTCTGAACCATCCGCGCAGCGGCACGATCGCGTTCCGCGGAGACGACATCACACACGACGCGCCACACCACATCGTGCGGATGGGGATCGCGCAGTCGCCCGAGGGGCGCAAGTTGTTTCCGCGCATGACCGTGACGGAGAACCTCGAGATGGGCGCTTTTCAGCGCGCGGACAAGGCCGGCATGCGCGAGGACATGGACCGTGTCTTCGAGCTGTTCCCTCGCCTCCAGGAGCGGCGAACGCAGAAAGCGGGGACGTTGTCAGGCGGCGAACAGCAGATGTGCGCGATCGGGCGTGCGCTTATGGCCCGTCCGACGCTCCTCATGCTGGACGAGCCGTCGATGGGCCTCGCGCCGATCTTCGTCGAACGCATCTTCGAGACGATCGTCGAAGTGAACAAGCAGGGAACGTCGATTCTGCTCGTCGAGCAGAACGCACTCATGGCGCTCGATGTCGCGAACCGCGGTTACGTGCTCGAAACCGGCACGATCGCGCTTGCCGACGACGCGAAGGCGCTCGCACAGAATCCGGAAGTGCGCAAGACGTATCTGGGCGAGACTTAACCCACCCGGAGCGGGAAGTAGGGCGGGCTCAGGAGGAAGCCGATGCGCGTCGCGCCCTGGCCGCGCACGATCTCGAGCGCGGTCGCGACGCTTTGCACGGGAACGAGGCCGAGCTGGCGCGCCGCCGTCGCGTCCGAAGCGCCGGCGACGAGCACGGTGCCGAGCCGTCCGAGCGCGGGTTGGCAGCTGTTCCAGTCGCGGAACGGCAGCAGCGGATGCACGGTGCGACCGCCGCGGTACGCGTCCAGGGCGCGAACATCGCCGGCGGCCGCGAGCTCGGCCTCGGCGAGCAGCTGTGCATCGCGTCCGCTTCGGGTTGCGTGAAAGAACGAGCGATACGGCTGCTGTGTCGGATGGACGAAGCGGCGCGTGAACGGATGGACGAGCACGGCGGTGCCGCCGTCGACGATCGGAAACGAGTCTCTCCAGAGGCGGAGTGCGAGACCGAGGCCGAGATACGCAGCGAGCAACGGGTTCGGGCGCTCGCGCGGAACGTAGGGTGTCGCGCCGGGAATCCCGATGACGATCGCGTCGAGTTGCTCGGAGAGTTCCGTTCGACGCAGCTCCACCGCGCGGAGGAGGGCTTCCGCGTGCGCGACCGAGGGCGGCCCGGCGAACACCGCCGCAACCGTCAGCTCAATCGGAACCGACCGGAGGACGTTCCAGCGCAGGACGTCCGGCAACAGTCCGTGGACGTGTCGCAGAGGCGAGCTCACGATG
>DASSXM010000004.1:0-5518 GCA_035703805.1 Gaiellaceae bacterium
AGCCAGGCGCTGATCGAGGAGGTCACGTTCAACAGGTCGAACGTGACGAGCCTCGACTGGGCGACCTACCCAAGCCTGCGCTTTAAGGATCACCCCAACGTGACGCCAATTGTGATCCAGCAACTCGACGCGCTACCGGGCGGATGCGGCGAGGAGCCGATCTCAGCACTCTTTCCCGCGATCGCGAACGCGTTCTTCGACGCAACCGGCGTGCGGCTACGCCAGGTGCCGATGAAACCGGCGGTAGTCCGCGACGCACTGGCTCGAGCGGGCAAATGACCGACCAGGACGGGGGTGGGCCAGCAGAGGAACTCGAACCAGGAAAGTTGGTTGAGGCCGAGCTTGAGCGTCTCGTACGTCACCCGCGGGCGGAGACAGCACGCCTAAAAGAAGTCGCCGCGGAAGGGGAGGAAGCATCGACGCCCTTCATCGAGCTCGCGCTCGTCGCCCGATGGATCGTTCCGCTCGTGGCCATAGTTGTCGGGATCATGTTGCTCATCTATTTCGAAGCGTGAGGCTCGACGAGACGACGCGCGTCTCCGCGTGCATCGTCCAGTGACTACGGCCGACCAAACTGCAAACGCTGGCGCAACAACGCCACGGTTTCGGGATTGCCGCGCGAGTGTCCGCCATCTACGAGCTCGCCACCAAGCGCGGCGCGGGCTCAATCGCGTCGATCGCTTTCTTCATGCGTTCTGGAAGAGACTGCCCTTGCGTGAGCTCAGGATCGGGGGAACGGTCGCAATCCTCGGCGTCGGCGTCTACCTGGTCTCGGTTCGCCGCGGGTCCATCGAGCATTCCCTCTCGAAGGTCAAACATGCTCAGCCCGGCTGGATTGCGGTGGCGGTTGCAGCCGAACTCGTGTCACTTGTCTGCTATGCAGCGCTGGTCCGAGTGTTATTGCGGCTCGGCGCTGTTACGGTGCCGTTCCGAGCGCTCCTCTCGCTCACTGTCATCGGCATCGCCATGCTCAACTCGGTTCCGGGCGGCCAGGCGATCTCGACGATCTACTGGTACGAGCAGCTGAGGCGATACGCGGTTCGGCGTTCCGTCGCTGCATTCGCGCTGCTGGTCTCCACTCTGTTGGGCATCGTGGCGCTCGTGCTGCTCGCCGCCTGCGGTCTCGCCGTAAGCAGCCATGGGTTCGGAGCCGGCGCGCGGCTGCCGGTTTTAGCGGCGGCGGCCGCCATCCTCATCGCATCCGTCCTCGGCCGAAGGCAGTTCGTGCCCGCCGCGCTCTGGGTCATCCGCCATCTGGGTGGCCGGGACGCCACGCTCGAGCAGCCGCTTGCTGCGAATCATCTTCTGTCGTTGCTCGTGCTTGGCTTTCTCAATTGGCTGTTCGACGCTGCGGCTCTCTTCGCTGCACTCGCAGCAGTGGGGCAGACGATCCCAGCCCGCGGGGTAGTCGTTGCGTACACGCTTGGTCAACTCGTCTCCGCGATTCCGATTCTTCCCGGCGGCGGCGGGACGGTCGAAGCGACGATCAGCGCCGGGCTCGTACTCGCGGGCGGCGTAGGTACTGCGGTAGTCGCGGCGGTACTTCTCTACCGAATCGTCAGCGCCTGGGCTCTCGTCCCCCTGGGCTGGGGTCTCTGGCGCTCCATGCCCAAGGCCCCTGGTGCGCAGCTCGAACCTGCCGCTGAACTGGCATGACCTAGCGACGGATCGTGCGATCCTTTCGTTCTGGCCTCGCGGTCATTGCTCGGACGAAGAGGGACGATTCTCGGGGGTCAATATCGGAGCCGTGCAAAGTCGGCGTTGCACCAACCGCGACCGCTTCATCGGCTGGGCTCGTTCTCGACGATTGGGCGGATCTCTACGGCGCCTCCCAGTCGCGCGGCAGGGATCCGTTCGGCGAGATCGAGGGCGTGATCGATGTCCTCTGCTTCGACGAGGTAAAGGCCGCCGATCTCCGGACGTCCGGATGCGGCGTCGGAGATCAGTAGCGCGTACTTCACGTCACAGCACGGCGTACGAAAGAACGACCGAGCCGTTGGTTAGTCGGTGTTCATCGGTCATGAGCAGCGTGAGTGCTGAGGCATCCACGCCATCGAAGAGACGCCGTCCCGCCCCGAAAACGACCGGCATGTACCAGAGGTGCAGCTCATCGAGGAGACGCTCCTCGAGGAGCAACGCGTCGAGGCTGCTCGTGCCGTACTTGATCAGGTCCTTGCCCGGCTGCTCCTTCAGGCTCCGAATCGCGTCTGCCACGTCAGGCCCAAGGAGCGTGACGTTCGGCGGCGGTGCGGCGAGTGTCTGAGAGGCGACGTACTTCGGCATCTCATTGAGGCGATCGAGATACGGGTTTCCTTCGCTTCCGGATAAGCCGGCGAAGACGTATTCGTAGCCGGCTCGTCCCATCACGTAGGCGTCGAAGTCGTCGAGTCGCTTCAGAGCAAGGGCCGCGGACTCCGCGTCAAAGTTCGACCACCGTTTGGGGTCGCCGATGACGCCGTCGAGGGTAATGAGGGTGTATTCGATGAGCTTGCGCACGGCGCTACTCGTTGGCCGCGTGGGGATCGTCGAAGGTGCGGTAGGCGCCGACCAGTTCGAACGATGCGAACACCGCCGGCTTTTCGTGGCGGTCCCCGGCGTCTGAAACGAAGGCAGCAAACGCGGGCAGCTGCTGAAGCGTGCCCGAGGCTGCGCCCTCGTCTGTGTAGAGGTGGAGGAATTCGCCGGACTCGGTCCCTTGGAAGACCGCGTAGCGGAACCCGGCTGGTCTCGTCTTCGCGAGCTCGTCGAAGACCGCGCGCACGAGTTCGGCGTTCTCGTCCTCGCGTCCGGGCTTCACGGTGTAGGTGACGATTGTCTGGCTCACTGCGTGGACTCCTTTTCTCGTGTGTGAGGTGATGCGCGGGTGCGCGTTGTGTTTTTGAAGGTTCAGTCCGCTGCTGCAAGTGCTGGGGTGGGCGCGGCGGCGCGCGCGAGCGTTTCGTTGATGTCGTGGCGGCGAATGAGCAGGAGCGTGAACGGGACGCCGGCAAGGCCGATCGCGCCGCACACCCAGAACGCCCACTGGAAGCCGCCGGTGAGCGCAGCCGCACTCGTGTGTCCGCTGTGCAACAGCGTCTTCGAATGTGAGGCGATTACGGTGGAGGCGATCGCCACGCCGACTGCTCCGCCGATTCGCTGGCTCGTGTTGAGCAGGCCGGAGGCCAGGCCGGTCTCGTGCTCGGCGACGCCGGCGAGGCCGGCGATCGAGATCGGGATGAACGCGAACGCGGTCCCTGCGCCCGAGATGAACAACGGGCCGGAGAGATTCGCCCAGAAGTGGCCGTGCACCGGGACGACGGCAGCCCAGGCAGTGGAGCCGCCGATCATCGCCATCCCGGCCGCGAGGACGAACTTCGCCGAACCACGAGTGACGAGCGCCTGCGACAAACCGGCGAGACCGACCGAAGTGAGCGAAGTGGCGAGCCAGGCGAGCCCGGTCTGCAGCGCGGAGTAGCCGAGCACCTGCTGCATGTAGAGGGTGCCGATGAAGATGAAGCCGAAGAAGCTCCCGCCGAGCAGCAGGCCGGCGACATTCGCGCCCGCGAGCGTGCGCAATCGGAAGATCCGCAGCGGCAGCATCGGCGCTTCGACGCGCGTCTCGATCACGAGGAACGCGAACAGCAGAACGACCGACACCGTCAGCAACGCGATCGTGCTGGTCGCACGCCATCCGTCTTGCGGCGCCTTCGTGAGCGCGTAGACGAGTGCGAGCAGACCGCCGGTGACGGTGAGCGCGCCGAGCGGATCGAAGCGGCGCCGTACTGTCTCGAGCTTGCTCTCCGGAACGAAACGCGGAATCAGCAGCAGCACGAGCGCGCCGATCGGGACGTTCAAGTAGAAGATGTACTCCCAGCCGAGGTAGCGCGTGAGCAAGCCGCCGAAGACGACGCCGACCGTTGCGCCGCCCGCGGCCATCGCACCCCACGCACCGAGTGCCTTGTTGCGCTCCGCGCCTTCCTCGAACAGGTTGGTGACGATCGAGAGGGCGGCCGGGACGACCATCGCAGCGCCCAAGCCCTGCACGCCGCGCATCGCGATCAGGAATCCCTCGCTTGTTGCGAGCGCACAGGCGAGCGAGGACGCGGTGAAGATGCCGAGTCCGAGCATCACGATCCGGCGGCGGCCGAGCAGGTCGGCGGCGCGGCCACCAAGAAGCAGGAACCCGCCGAAGGTGATCCCGTACGCAGTGATGACCCACTGCAGGTTCGCCTCGGAGAAGTGCAATTTGCGGCCGATCGTCGGCAGCGCGACGTTCACGATCGTCAGGTCGATGACCTCCATGAACACACCGACGGCGAGTACCGCAAACGCACGCCAGCGATTGACGATCACGGGGGATCCCGGAATAGCGGTGAGCGTGGACACACGAGCCTCCTGCTGCGAATTAGTCATGTCGTCTGTGTGACGGCAGCACCGCCGGAAAGGAACCGGTCAGGCAGCGTCAGCGACGCCAGATCGCGAGAAGGCGGGCCGGCTCGCTGCGGCGGTTGCGAACGGTGGAGCCGGGCAAGGGCGCGAAGCACAGGATGTCGCCGTCTCGGAAGGTGGCACGAGCGCCGCTTCGGCAGTCGACTTCGATCTCGCCGGCCGTGACAAAAACGATCGCGCCCTCCCAGTCAATCGCGTCGTCATCAAGAACGCTCAGCGCGGGCAGCTCGACAATCCGGCGAGCGAAGTTGTCCGTGGAGCGCGCGGCGAGACGGTCGACGTCGAGCGCATCGTCATCCGCGTTCATGCAGGTGCTGCGACGGCGAATCGTTCCAGATAGTGCGAGTCGAGGAAGACGTCGATCGTCGCCACGAGACCGTTCTCGATTCGCAACACCTCGAGCGCGATCGGTCGCATACCGAACTCGCTGGGAGTGAACACCGCGAAGGCGGGCTGGCGATTTGCCGCTGTCGGGACATGAAGGTGGCGGGGAGTGCCCGGCGCCATCGGCGTGGTCGCGAGGAAGGCGCGGATTGCCTCCCTTCCGTCGTACCAGGCCGGTGTCGGTGGCATCGCGAACCGAGCGTCTTCAGCGAGCAGTGCCGCTAAGCCATCGACGTCGGCGCGATGCCAGGCATCCATGTACCGCGCGAGCAGCTCCTGCTCTGCGACGTTGACTTCACCGCGCGTCCAGTCGAGGCGCTGCGTCGGCAGATGCTCCTTGAGCGTCTCGCGCGCCCGCTGTAGTGCGCTCTTCGTCGCGATCACGGTCGCGCCGAGCAACTCGGCAGTCTCGCTCGCGCTCCACCCGACAACATCGCGGAGAATCAACACAGCCCGCTGACGTGGCGGCAGTTGTTGGATCGCCACAAGAAACGCCAGCTCGATCGTCTCGTTCGCCGCGACTGTGTCGGCAAGCTCGGGCTGCTTGTCGATTAGCTCATCGAGCAGTCGGTCCGGATAAGGCTCGAGCCAGGGCGTGTCGCTCGCGGGTGGCGGGGTTGCGAACGGATCCGCCGACGGGCCGGCGGCGTACGGGAGCAGCCGCTGGGATCGTCGCTCGAGCGCGTCGAGGCACGCGTTCGTCGCG
>DASSXM010000100.1:0-13099 GCA_035703805.1 Gaiellaceae bacterium
ACATCGACCACTACCACGACCGGCCGCACTCACGGCTCGACTACAAGACGCCGCGGGAAGTGCGCGCCACGTGGAACGATGCACAGGAAGCGCTACAGAAAACCGCGGCCTGAACCGTCAACGCGGAAAGGGAGCGGTCCACTCCCATCTCAATTCGAGGCCGCCAAGTTGGGGCGAAACGCTCGTCCTACTCTTCGCGCGATCAGTTTCCGATCGCCGAGGACGGCCTCTCCGTTAGGCGGACTATACGCCGTTTGGACATGGTCTTCCAGTCGCTGCGAATCGTGTTGCTTGTTACGGAAGTCACCGCATGGTCAGGGCCATCAAAATCGCGTCCACATCCTCGCCGGCCCGCCGGTAGTGCGCCTTCCTGAAGCCCTCGCGCTCGAATCCAAACTTCTCGTACAGCCTGATCGCCGGCTCGTTCCACGGGAACACATGCAACTCGAGCTTGCGCACGCCGGCGCCGCGCGCCCACTCGACCGCCGCCTCCAGAAGCGCCCACCCCACGCCCTGCCGGCGCGCGTCCGCCGCGACCATCAGCCCGAGGTCGGCGACATGCGCACTCGCGGGATGCGCGTCGCGCGCGAGCGAGAGCCGGCCGACGATCGCCCCGTCCACACGCTCGGCGACGAAGACCGCCGCATGCGGGAACCGCCGCACCGCCTTCAGATACCGCCGCTCGTCGCCAACCGAACGCCACTCGCCGTCGGCCGAGATGAGCCACGCCTCCGGCTCCGCGCTGACGGCTTCGGCGAGACGCGTTAGTCGTGCTGCGTCGTCCGGGTGGGCTGGGCGCACGATGAAGTCAGTGGTCATGCGTTACTCCGAAAGTCGGCGACCAGGTCACTCAAGAACGAAACGACGGTGACCTGGTCGCAAGCGGCAATGTTGTTCTCAGAACTCTTTCGGCCGGCCATTACTGTCACGAGACGACGACTCCTGCGCCGCCGCGGCGCGGGTCGCCCGCCGCAGCCAGCTGACCGTCGTCGCGCACCTCGACCGCACTCACGCCGCCGAAGTACAGGTTCTTGTCGCGCCAGCGCACGACGTTCTCGCCGTCGTACTCGATGCCGGGCTCGACGTGGACGACGCCGTCCGCGAGATGCATCCGCGGCGCGTCGACCGCTGCCTCAACGTCCATCCCGCGCGCGACGACGTTCGCGACCACCTGCAACACCGCACCGCGCAACCGCTCCGACCCCGCCGACCCGATGACCAACCGCGGCCGCCCGTCCTGCAACACGAGCGACGGCGCCATCATCGACGTCAGCCGCTCGCCCGGCCGCGCGCTCGCGCGCAGGTCGGCCTCGCCGAGCATGTTGTTCAGGTGAATGCCGGTGCCGGGGACGACCACGCCGCTCCCCGACCCGAGCGAGCACGAGAGCGACGCCGCGTCGCCCCGCGCATCGACGACCGAGATGTGCGTCGTCCCTCCAGCGGCAGGGATGCGCGCCTCCTCCATCACCTCCATGGCGTGCAAGACGTCGCCCTCGCCGAGAGCCTGAAGCCCGATCGCGATGAGCCGCCCGCCGCTCGACGGCGGCGGGTTCGTGCGGAACTCGCAGCCGCAGTACCTAATAGAGAGCGGCTCGCGTTCGACGACGCGGTACGCGGCGAGGTCGTCGAGCGACAGCGAGACATGCGCGGCGATCGCGCGCGCGAACCCGCCGCCGTAGAGGACTCGGGCGCCGTCGGCCGCGATCCGGTCGAGCGTGTCCGCGAGCTCGGCGAGAACGAGCCGTTCGCCGGCTCGCAACGTTCGCCCGCCGTAGAACGCATCGCCCTCGCGGGAGTGCCGCAGCAACGGATCGAGGATCTGATGGAGATAGGCCTGCGCGTCTGTCAGCACGACGCCCGAACGCGCGAGCCGCGCGGCGGGCTCGACGAGCTCGCCCCACGGCATCGAGCCGAAGCGGGCATGCGCAGCCTCGAGCGCGAGCGTCGTCCCGGGCACGGCGACCGCGGCAGCGCCGGTGCGGAAGTGCTGGGCGGTCTCGCCGTCGAAGTCCACCGCCAGCTCGATGAGCTCCGCCTCCGAGAGCAGCTGAGGCACGGCAACGAACCCGTCGAAGAGGACGCCGCCGGCGAGAAGGAACGCCCCGCCCCCCGGTCCGGTCAGCATCGACTCGCAGACCCACGACGTGAACGCGGCGCCGATGCAGGCGTCCACGGCGTTCCCACCCGCGCGGAGGACGTTCGCCCCCGCTTCCGCAGTCAAGGGATGACCCGCTGCAACCGCTCCGCGCATGGCGGGAGGGTACGCTCAGGCCCCATGGCCCGCAGCCACCCGCTCGCGCGCGAAGCGCTCCTCTCGGCGGGCGCGGCGGCGACGATCGCCGCGCTGCTCGCGTGGCTCGGCCCGCCCGGCAGCGACCTCGCCGCGCACGCGTACCAGCGCACGCTCTTCCTCGAGCACGGCTTCACGCTCTGGAACAACTTCTGGTACGCGGGCCGCTACAGCTTCGTCACGTACAGCGTCATCTACTACCCGCTCGCTGCATGGTTCGGGATCAAGCTGCTCGCGGTCGCGACGATCGCGCTCGCGGCGAGCGCGTTCACGGTGCTCATCTGGAGCGAATGGGGACCGACGACGCGCTGGTCGAGCAGAACGTTCGCCGTCGTGTGGGCGGGGATCGTCCTCTCGGCGGCATTCCCGTTCGCGCTCGGGATGGCGTTCGCGCTCCTCGCGCTCGGGGCGCTGCAGGCGAGCGCGCGCTGGCGCTTCGCCGCGTTGGCGACGCTGACGCTCGCGGCGAGCCCGGTCGCGTTCCTCCTCCTCGTCATCGTGCTCGGCGGCATCGCGCTCGCGCGGCGCGAGGCGTTGAAGCGGAACTGGGTGCCGATCGCCGCGCTCGGAGTGATCACGCTCGTCGAGCTTCTGCTCTGGCGGATCTTCCCGGGAACGGGACGATTCCCGTTCCACTCTGCCGACGCCATCGCCGGCGCCGGGTTCTGCATCGCGGGCCTCGCCTTCACCTGGCGCGTCGAGCGTGCACGGGTGCTGCGCTTCGTCTTCGCCGTGTATCTGCTCGCGGTGCTCGCCGTCTATGCCGTTCCGGGCGAGATCGGCGGCAACATCGCGCGCATGCGCTACGCGGCTATTCCGCTCGCCGTGCTCGTGTTCTCGCTGCGGCGCTGGCGGCCGCTCGCGCTCGGAGTCGTCGTCGTCGCGGCGGCGGTCGCGTGGAACATTTCTCCGCTCGTCGCGAACTACGTGAACAACCGGGCCGACGCGACTGCGCAAGCATCGGTCTGGCCGGCGGCGATCACGTACCTGAAGTCCCACCTCACGCCCTCGTACCGGGTCGAGGCCGTCGACACGGCCGCACACTGGCCGGCGGTCTATCTCGCGGACGCATCCATCCCGCTCGCGCGCGGCTGGTTCCGCCAGGACGACTTCCCACAGAACGCGTTCCTCTACAAGCGGTTCGGCGCGGCCGAGTATCTGCAGTGGCTTCGCTCGCTCGGCGTGCGCTACGTGGTGCTCTCGCGTGCGCCGCTCGACTACAGCTCACGAACGGAAGCGAAGCTCGTGCGCAGCGGACGCATCGGGTTCAGCGTCGTCTTTCGCAGTCCGGAGCTGACGATCTACGCGGTGCCGCACCCCGTGCCGATCGTGACCGGCGCCGGCTCGCCGACGCTCTTCTCGCTCACGCAGGCGCGAATCGGGGTCGATGTGCACCGCGGCGGCCTGTACCGGATCGCCGTGCGGTACTCGCCGTACTGGCATGCATCGAACGGCTGCCTGTCGCAGGGCTCGGACGGAATGCTGCGCCTGCGGACGCGCACGGCGCGGATGGTGACGATCGTGTTCGACGTGAATGCGACGCGTGCGTTCGATCAGCTCGCCGGCGAACGGCCGAGCTGCACGCTGCCCTAAACGCGGCGAACGAGCTCGCCGAGCGACTTGCGCTTCGCGCTCGCAGACCAGTCGTCCGCCGACCGCGCTTCAACGTCGCGCGGCTTCGCGGGATAGCCGAACGAGATGATCGCCTTCGCCTCGCCGCCGAGGAGCTCCGACGCGGCCTCGCGCTCCTTGATGCCGTTCGGACACGAGACGATGCCCTCGTTCCAGGCGCCGAGCATCATGTTCTGCACGCAGCGGCCGACGTCGAAAGGAAACGCTTCTCCCACGATCGCGACGACAAGAGCAGCGTTGTGCACGTTCTCCGGCGCGTAGACCATCTCCGCTAGCCGCGCCTGCGCGTCGCCGTCGACGATGACGAACTCCCATTTCTGCGTGTTGCGCGAGCTGCCGCTCAGCCGGCCGCAGTCGAGGATCCGCATAACGACGTCGTCCGGGATGGGAGTGTCCGCATAGTCACGCCAATCGCGTTTGCTCGAAATGGCCAGATACGTGTCCACCCGCTGGATCGTACGGTGTCTGACACGGGAAGTCGGCGACCAGGTCGCTTAAGAGCGAGACGTCGGCGACCTGGTCGCGGGACTCGCCCTTACTGGCGCAGGAAGCTCGGCGGCTCGAGGAGATCCGAGTCCGTCTGCAGCGCCGGCGCCGCGAACGAGCGCCGCGTCGAGCGGCCGCGGCCGATGCCGGTCGCGACGACGGTCACCCACACCTGGCCGGTCAGCCGGTCGTCGATCGTCGCGCCGAATATGATGTTCGAGTCGTCTGTCGCTGCGCCGCGTACGACCTCTGCCGCTTCGTTCACTTCGATCAGCGTCAGGTCGTCACCGCCCGCAACGGAAAGCAATATGCCGGTCGCCCCGGTGATCTCCTCGTCGATGAGCGGCGAGCGCAGCGCCCGCTCGGCCGCCTCGCGCGCGCGGTTGTCGTCGCCGGACGAGAAGCCGATGCCCATGAGCGCAGTGCCGGAGTTGCTCATGATCGTGCGCACGTCGGCGAAGTCGAGGTTGATGAGCCCCGGCAGCGTGATGAGATCGGTGATGCCCTGCACGCCCTGCCGCAGGACGTCGTCCGCGACCTTGAACGCGTCGAGCATCGACGTCGACTTGTCCAGCACCTCCAAGAGCCGGTCGTTCGGGATGACGATCGTCGTGTCGCACTCGATGCGCAGCTGCTGCACGCCGACGTCGGCCTGCGCGCGCCGCTTCGAGCCCTCGAACTTGAACGGCGTCGTGACGATGCCGACCGTCAGCGCGCCGAGATCCTTTGCGATACGCGCGACGACCGGTGCAGCGCCGGAACCGGTGCCGCCTCCCTCGCCAGCGGCGACGAAGACCATGTCCGACCCGCGCAGGGCCTGGCGCAGCTGGTCGTAGCCCTCTTCCGCCGCCAACCGCCCGATCTCCGGATCGGAGCCGGACCCGAGGCCCTTCGTGAGCACGTTGCCGATGTGGATCTTCAGCGGCGCGTCGCTGCCCTGCAATGCCTGAATGTCCGTGTTAACCGCGATGAACTCGACCTCGCTGATGCCGGCGTCGATCATCCGGTTCACCGCGTTCAGTCCGGCGCCGCCGACGCCGACGACGCGGATCATCGCGAGGTACTGGCTCGAGTCGGGCCGCGGCGCGCGATGCAACCGCGCAGGCTGCTCCGGCATCGGCTCGATGTACCTCGTGACAGGTGGTTCGTAGGCTTGGACCGGCGGAGGCGGAGCAGGCGCAGGGGGCGCGGGAACGGCGGACTCGGTCGACTCCTCCCAGCTCGGGACGTGCTCGACCGTCCGCTCTTCCGGCTCCTTAGCCGGAGGCGCGGGCGTCTCTTCGGACGGCGGCGCAGGAGCGCCGGCCTGCTCGGCCTGGCGCTGCGCTGCCTCCGTCGCGCGGAAGAGCTCCGCGAGCGGGCCTTCACGCATGCTGGCGCGCCGACGCGCCATCGAGCACCTCCTTGGCGAGATCGCGGTACATGCCCGCGGCATCTCCACTCGGGTCGTACTTCAACACCGACTGTCCCTTAACCGGAGCCTCGGCGTACCGAACGGTCTTGCGAATCTTCGTGTTGAGAACGAGATCGCCGAAGTTCTCCTTCAGGATGTCGACCGCCTCGCGCGAGTGCAGCAGGCGCTTGTCGAACATCGTCGGCAGGATTCCCTGGATCTCGACGTGCGGATTGAGGTTGTCGCGAATCATCGAAAGCGTGTTCTCGAGCTGGACGAGACCGCGCAGGGAAAGGTACTCGCATTGGACGGGGACGATGACCCCGTTTGCCGCGACGAGCGCGTTGATCGTCAGCAGGCCGAGCGACGGCGGCGTGTCGACAAGGATGTAGTCGTAGCTCTCGCGCACCGACGCGATGCCCTTCTCGAGCGCGCGCTCGCGGCCGATCATCGACGACAGCGCGAGCTCGGCGCCGGCGAGATCGATCGAGGAGACCGCGACGTCGACCTCGCTGTTGCGAATGATCTCCGTGATCGGCAGCTTGTGCACGAGCACGTCGAACATCGAGCGGTCGATCTCGTCCGGGTTCCAACCCTGCGACATCGTCAAGTTGCCCTGCGGATCGAGGTCGACGAGGAGGACGCGCTGCCCCTTCTCGGACAGCGCGACGCCGAGGTTCAGCGTCGTCGTCGTCTTGGCGACGCCGCCCTTCTGGTTCGCGAACGCGATGACCCGGGCCAACGTGGGTCCCCTATCCGTCCTCGCCCGGGAGTTCGGGCGCGGGAGCAGCCGCGTGAGCGCCATAGTCGCTCCCCTTTCGGAGCGGCGTAGCAGAGTCCTGCTGGGTTAGCGTCCGGGGCATGGACCGCAAGTGGCGCACCCTGATCATCGTCTGCGTCGCCATCTTCATGCTGCTCCTGGACATCACGATCGTGAACGTCGCGCTGCCCCGGATCCAGCGGGACCTCCACACCTCGTTCACCGACCTCCAGTGGGTGGTGGACGCGTACTCGCTCACGCTCGCGACGGTGATGCTCACCGCCGGGTCGCTCGGCGACCTGCTCGGGCGAAAGCGCGTCTTCCTCTCGGGAGTCGCGCTCTTCACGATCGCCTCCGCCCTCTGCGGCTCGGCGACCACTCCGTTGTTCTTGAATCTCGCACGGGGCGCCCAGGGTATCGGCGGCGCAATCATGTTCGCGGTCTCGCTTGCCCTGCTCTCGCAGGAATTCCACGGCCGCGAGCGCGGAACCGCGTTCGGGATCTGGGGCGCGACGATCGGCGCTGCCGTCGCAATCGGGCCGCTCGCCGGCGGCGTGCTCACCGAAGGCCTCGGCTGGCGGTGGATCTTCTTCGTCAACATCCCGATCGGGATCGCGCTCGTTTTCTTCGGGATGCGCGTGCTCGTCGAGTCGCGCGACGAGACGCACGGCGGCATCGACTACCGCGGTCTCGTGACGCTGTCGATCGGATTGTTCGCGCTCGTCCTCGCGCTGCTGCGCGGCAACGACTGGGGCTGGTCGAGCGGACGCGTGGTCGGATTGTTCGCCACCGCACTCGTCTTCGTCGTGGCGTTCACGTTCATCGAGCTGCGGCAAGAGCATCCGATGTTCGACCCACGGCTGTTCGGCGTGCCCGCGTTCGCCGGCGCGCAGGTCACGGCGTTCGCGATCTCGTCCGCGATGTTCGCGCAGTTCTTGTTCTTGACGCTGTACCTGCAGAACGTGCTCGGACTGTCCCCGATTCAGACGGGCATCCGCTTCCTTCCGCTATCCGTCGTGTCGTTCTTCGCCGCGCCGCTGTCGGGACGCCTGTCGTCGACGATTCCGATTCGCATGCTGCTCGGCGTCGGTCTCGCGCTGAACGGCGTCGCGCTCTTGTTGATGCACGGCGTGACGACGAGCTCGCACTGGACGACATTGCTCGCCGGCTTCATCGTCGCGGGCATCGGCATCGGCATGGTCAACCCGCCGCTCGCGACGACGGCGGTGAGCGTCGTGCCGCCGCGTCAGGCTGGGATGGCCGCCGGCGCGAACAACACGTTCCGCCAGGTCGGCATCGCGACCGGCATCGCGGGGCTCGGCGCGCTCTTCCAGCACTCGATCGCGACACGGGTGCCCGCGAATGTCGTGCACGCGACCGCGTCGGGCCTCGGCGACCATGGCGCGTTCATCCACGGGCTGAACGAGATCTTCCTCGTCGGCGCGTGGGTCGCGTTCGCGGGCGCGGTGCTCGCGTTCGCACTCGTGCGACGCCGCGACTTCGTCGCTAGCGCGCCGGCTACGACCTAGGAGCGGGCCACAACGAACTGGCCGGCGTGCAGAAGCTCCGCGTCTCCGAGCTCCGCGAGCAGCGTTTCCACATCGAAGTAGACCTTGTAGACCTCGTGCTCGCTGCCGTCCGCGAGGCGGCGGCGTTCGATCCCCTCGTAATGCGTCACGTTCTGTTCGATCAGCACGACCTCGCCCGCAACACGCCGGGCTTCCGCAAGGAAACGCTCCCGCTCGGGCGGGCGGAGATGGCCGTAGAAGTGCGACGAGAACACGCGGTCGAAGCTCGCGTCGTCGAACGGGAGCGGCAAAGCGTCGCCGTGCACGACCTTCGCGCCCGGAACGCGCGCGGCAGCGATTGCGAGCATCGCCTCGCTCGCGTCCAGCAGCGTCACTTCACCGCGAAGGTACTGCGAGAGAAACCCGGTGCCACAGCCGACATCGAGCGTGTGTGCCAGCGGAAGCGCGGCGACGAGCGCTGCAATCTCGCGTGGCTCGTCCCCCTCCACGTCCCACGAGCTCGCGTCGTACTCGCGGGCTCGCAGATCGTAATAGCGCTTTTGACCCTCGTAGAGGCCGTCCACCTACGCCGTAGCGTAGGCAAACCGGCGCGCGACCTGCCAGCCGGTCACGAGCAGCACGACCGCCGCGCCGGTGACGACCACGAGCGCCTGCGCGGCGACGGAGAACGCGATTGCCTCCGTCGCGTGCACGCCGCTCGCGATGAGGATCGCAGCGCCTGCGCCCGCCTGCGTCGCAGCGCCCGCCGGCGCGATCGGCAACGCCGCCGACGCGGCGCACGCGCAGAGGAACGCGAGCGCGAGCGGGAACGACTGTCGCAGCGAAAGCGCGTTCAGAAGGATGAACACCGCCGTGCCGCGCAATGCCCACGAGATCGAGATGAGCCCGAGCGCCGCGACCGACTCCTTGCGGCACTGCGTGTGCGTGCCGAGCCAGCGGCCGACGCGGTAGCGCGTCACGCGTCGCCAGCCGGCGAACTTCGGCAGCGAGGCGACGACCGCGGCGGCAAGGACACCGGCGCCCGCTACGACCGCGAAGCCCACGCGCACGCCCCACGAGCTCGCGTCCGCCGCCGCGACCGACGCGAACGGCGCGAGCGCTGCGTTGTCGAGCAGGCCGAGCACGATCAGGCTGAGGCCGACCGCGCCGAAGCCCGCGCGTGTGCCGGGGAACTTGCGGACGACGGCGATCCGCAGCATGTCGTCGAGCCGTCCCGGCAGCGCGACGCCGCCGACGCAGGCCGCGCCGCCCGCGCACGCGAGCGCACCGGCGCCCGGCCGCTCGTGCTTCGCGAACAGCCGCTGCCAACCCCACGCCTTGAACGCGTACGCAATCAGGAAGAGCGATGCGGATGCGACGACGAGCAGCGGGTCGGCGCTCTTGAGCGGCCAGCCGCCTTTGAGGAAATGGCGAACGCTGAGGATCGATACCGCGAGGAGCGCGAGCCCGAGTCCACCATTGAGGAGAAGTCGACGCACCTTCGTGCTATCGACACATAGAGGCTTCACCAACAGTGAGATCACCCTAGCGGGGATTTCTTGCTTAGGCCGGCTCCCCGTCGAAGTAGCCGAGCAACTCGAGGCGGGCAATCACGCCGACGCCGCGGAAGTAGATCTTGTTCGAGCGCGGATACCAGCAGATATCGCTCGTATCGCGCTCGCCGTAACACAAAAGGGTCATACCCTGCGGGCCTGCGAGGAAACTGTGCGCGATCCGTGTGCCCGCCGGCCGCGAGACAACGCTGCCGCGCCGAAGGGCGTGACGCTCGGTCGGCTCCGCCTGCAGCTGCGACTCGGGATTCGGCGGCGCCCAAAGGAGCAGCTCGCCCTCGCCGCCGAGCACGACGAAGATCTCCTCCTCCGCCGAGTGGCAATGCGGCGGCGCGCCCTCTTCGCCGCTCCGCAGGCTCAACCAGTTGAGCCCGGTGCGCGTCGCGCCCGCCTTGATCGCGAGCCGCTTCGACCGTCCCTCGAACTGGGCTTCGACGTCGTCAAGGTGGATGATCGTGTCCGGCCGCGCGACCGGCTCGGGCCAGTCGATGTTCTGGTCGCGCTCGAACGGGTTCTCGCCGGTGCCTGACTCCGTCCACGACGGCTTGAGCCAGCGGACTCCGACGTTCGGCACGTGCGCGCCGCCGACCGGGATACGTTCGCCGAAGGCGAGCACGTCGAGGCCGCCCGCGCCGGCGCGCAGCGTGTGCGCCTTGCCCTGCGCGAGGTGCACGATGCAGTCGCCCGGGCGAATCTCGTGCGTGTCCCCGTCCTGCCACGAGAGGCCGGAGCCATCGAGGACGAAGAAGATCTCCTCGTCGGCGCCGTGCACGTGCGCCGGGGTCGAGATCTCGCCTTCGTCGAGCTGGATGCGGTGAACGCCGACGTCGACCGAGCCGGCGGCGGCGCCGAGATTCGTCCACGCGCCGCCGAGCGCGGGGCGCGTCTGCCGGCGCGGTTCCAGGTCGTCCCAGTGCGCAACCGTCACACGGCGATCATCGCACGCTCGGCGAGTGCAGCGACGGCAGCCTCGGCTCGCGCGTCCCGCTCGATACGTGCCCATTCCTCCGCTTCGCGCACGAGCTCGCGAAGCTCCTTAAGGAGCTCGGCTTTGAGCGCGTCGATGCGATCGAGCCGCGCAAGCACGGCGCGTGCTTCGTCCATGCAGCGACGCTAGCGAGGAGGATGTGTCAGCTCGCGCGCAACTGTGCGACGCGCACGGGCGCGCCGAGCAGCGCGTCGTCCAGCTCGCGGACGAGCTGCGCGCGGTCGCCGTGCTCGAGCACTGCGACGAGCAACCGTCGCACGAGATCGGTCGTCGGCTTGGGGAGGCTCTTCTCGCCGAGCAGTGCAGCGGCGCGCATCGCGGCTGCCCACTGTCCTGCGCCGTCGCCGAGCGCGAACTCGAGCGCGTGCCGGAGCTGCTCGCCGCGGAACGGATCGTCCTGGAAGAGCGCGAGCTCCCAGCGGTCGAGCGCCTCGCCGAGGCTCGCGTCGTCGTCGGCGCGCGCGAGCATCGGGCGCAAGCGCGTAGCGACGGACGCACGGAACGGATCGAGCCGCGTGGGCTCGCCGGGCGGCGCCGTCGCGGCGATCGGCAGCACCGGCCGGATGCCGTACGGCCGCCAGTCGATCCGCTCGAAGAGCACGGGGCCGGCGGCAACCGGCGCGGCGGTCGCAAGCCGGAGCGCAGTAACCGCGTCGGCGAGCTCGCCCGGCGCATCCGGAATGTCGTCGTCGCCCTTTGCGAGCGAGCGCTCGAGCTCGAGCACACACGTACGGTCGACCTCACGCCCGAAGTCGCGCGGCAGCAGGCCATTCGCCTCCGGCCAGAGCGTCGCGAGCTCGCCGGTCACGGCGACGCGCACACGGATGCCGTCGCCGAGCTCGATCGGCGCGCCGCAGGACAGTCCGATGAGCGGCGCGACCGCGCCATACATGTGGCCGTCGCCGAAGAGCGTCTGCTCGAGCTCCGCGTACGCGCGATCGAATGCGGAGTCGTCCCAGTCGAAGCCGCCGCATCCTTCCGCGGTGCGCACGAGCAGCGGCACGAGCAGCGTGCGGTAGTGATCCTTGTAGACGCTCGCTGCCGGCTCGCGCACGAGGTCGGCGATCGCCGTCTTAACGTCTTCACGCGCGTGTAACCGGTCCGCCTGCTGCTCGATGAAGGTCTTCACGAGCGGGCGGTACTCGTAGAACGAGGGGGCGTGCTCCTCGAACGAGAATGGCAGGTCGGCGTCGTGGAACGCCGAGAAGGCGCCGAGGCAGAAGGCGCGTAGGGACTCGTAGAGATGTGGCGAGCGCACGGGACCCACTGTCTACGCCGCCCTGACCTACGATTCCTGCATGACGAGACGCTTCATCGGCGTCCGCTGGTGGCTCGGGGCCGCATTTGCCCTCGTGGCCGCGGTCTCGACGTCGATCGTCGTTTCCCAGTTCTCGACCCGCTCCGAGAACGCGTTCCGGAGCCACGCCGAGGCGCTGGCATCGGCGAGCGCGACGGTCGCTGCGCGGGAGGCGACGCCTGCGCGCCTGCCGCAGGTCGCGACGCAGGAAGGGCTCGAGCTTCGCCTGTACGACGCGAACGGCAAGCTCGTCCGCGCTGCGGCGCCGAACAGCCAGCCCGTGCGCGCGCCGAAGCTCGAGCGCGCCGCGTTGCAGTCGGTGCTCGCCGGCCAGCGGTACACGGACAGCACCGGCGACGGCGCCGTGTTCGTCGTCGGGCTGCCGTTCAACGGCGGCGTCCTCGTCGCGCTGAGTGCGCGCCCTGACGTCGCCGCGTCGATTCGCATCATCAACGGCCAGGCGCTCCGCGCGGGAGTCATCGCCGGCGTCGTCGGCGTCGTCGTCGGCCTGCTGCTCGCGCAGCTCATCGCACTGCGATTGCGCAGACTGTCGGCAGCGGCAGAGGCACTCGCGGGCGGCGACTTCGAGACGCCGCTGCACTACCGCTATCGCGTGCGCGACGAGTTCAGCGCGCTTGCGCACAGCTTCGAGGGCATGCGCCGGCAGCTCCGACGTTCGTTCCAGCACATCGAGGACGAGCGCGACCGGCTGCGGATGCTGCTCGAGCGGCTGCATGAAGGCGTCGTCACCGTCGACCAGCATCTCGTCGTCCAGTTCACGAACGCGGAGGCGCGTCGCCTCCTCGGCGGCCGTCTCTCCGAAGGCGATCAGCTTCCCGATCCGTGGGAGTCGTTCGGGCTGCGCGACTGGGTCTCCGGCTTGTTCGACTCGGACGGTTCGCTCGCGCAAGCGCACGTCCGGCCGAGCGAGGACGAGGAGCGCGCGCTCGCGCTCGTCGGCATTCCGGCCGGACTGGAAGGCGACACCGTGCTGATCGTGCTCGACGACCTGACCGAGCAGGAGCGTCGCGAGCTCGCTGCGCGCGAGTTCGTTTCGAATGCGGCGCACGAGCTGCGCACGCCGCTGACGACGATCATCGGCGCGGTTGAGGTGCTGCAGTCCGGCGCCAAGGACGATCCTGTCGAGCGCGATCGCTTCCTCACGCACATCGAG
>DASSXM010000119.1:0-19383 GCA_035703805.1 Gaiellaceae bacterium
CGTCGCGGAGGCGGGCGAGTAAATAGATCAAACCGAGGACGCCCAAGAGCGCCAGATGCGTCGCGACGAGAACGGAGACCCGGTGACCCTTTGCAAGGTAGGCCGCGACACTCGACGCCGAGTAGCTTCCTCCCGGCGGATTCGCTAGCACAAAGCCGAGGAACGTCAGCACGCTGAACCCGATGCCCCCTACTCCCGCAAGAATGTCCGCTCGCCTCACCACAACCTCCACAAGACCAGCATCCGACCGGCCCACTTACGCCGAGGGCGCGATCGTACAGCGCCAATTCGGCCCTGATCAACCCGGCTCGATACCGGCCGCGTACTCGTACGCCGCGTGATGATGGAGGCGGCGGGAATCGACCCCGCGGAAGCGTTCAACCAGCGGCTATCTGTTCCGGCAGCGGACGAGTCAACCGGTAGATATACACGTCCGGGATCAGCTGCCCGTTAATTGTGTTGTTCGAGAAGCGGATTCCTGCGATGTCAGCGGGGCCAGTCTGGATCGCGCCGCTGAGCAGGTCGATGAGCGGGCTGTCCGGAGCCAGCAAGGCGACCGAGTCGAACCGGAACGCGTGCCCAATCGGCTGCTCTCTTGTGATGACGTCGAGCAGTCGCGTGTAAACCGCTTGCGGCGGATCGGTGGCAGTCGCGGGCAGAGCCAACAACAACCGCCAGTTCTCTTCTTCAGGGAATAGGAACCAGAAAGCCGCCGTTGGTCGCATGGACACATCCGCAGCGTTGTCGAGTGCACGGACAATGCTCTCTCCGAGACGGATGTCGCTGTCTACCAGTGCGTTCTCAGCCATGTAAGGACTCCGTCGGTTGGATCGCTTGCGGCTTCATACAAGGCGCGAGCATCTTTCTCCAATTTGAGTTCATACCGGGCAGTCTCTCGCCAGTCCTTGGCGACCTGCCAATTGGCGCTCTGGCTGGGGTTGAGCTTCCCGGCCGCAAGGTTCTCGTCAAGTCCGGCCAGGCCGCGCAAGGTAGGAAGGTCGTGGGTGTGAGCGGCAGTCGCAAGGCGTTTGTCTGGGAAATCTCCAGCGCTGACCTGCGCAGCTATGACTGCTTTGAGAGCGCATTCCACGGCGTAGCCACAAAGGTAGTACGCACCAGCCCACTCGGCAGCATCGAGAAGGATGCGAGCTTCTCGCAGACGAGTCTCTGCGAGCTGCTGAAGGTCAGTCCGGTTCACCGACGCGCGCCACGACGCCGCGACCCTACCGGGCGTGAATCGCCCAGTCCAGACTCGGGCGTCCGTGCTCGTAGTACGGCGGCGGCCCTGGGCGGAATACGGCGGCAGCCTGGGAGTTGAGCGGAGAGTGGCCCTAACTGGTCAGTTTTTCAAACCTGCCTCCCGAGTTCATACGTCTGCTTGAGGTATCGCGCGGCCATGACCTAAGACCACAAGCAAGGCGCTTGGCGTCGCCGTGGCCAGGGGCTTGAGAATCGCATATAAAGCGAGGCGTCATGCGCGAGGATGGGGGCCTACAAGACGCGATCCAGTCCACGCAGGATCGATGGCGGTCACGCGAACTCGCCGTTTCGAAGGCAAATGAGCGAGTAGCTGCCGCCGGCAAGGCTTTCGCTACACGGGCTCGCGCAGCCGGAATCCCGCTCGATGTCCGCCGGGAGACGACCGGACAAACCCATACCACGAGCGAATTCGAAATGATCCGCCCTGGGTTCGTTGGAAGCTCGGTTAGGTGGCGACCAACATTGGGGTGTTGTCTGTTTTGATGATGAATCGGCAGTGCTCGGCTTCGTACTCTGAGGGCGGCACGTCTCCGAGCGCCTCGTGCAGTCTTTCATCGTTGTAGAAGCCGATCCAGTCGAGGAGTTCGTGTTCTGCGTGCTCGAAGGACGGGAAGCGGCGGCCGTCGACGAGCTCGCTCTTGAACGTCGCGACCCACGCTTCGGCCATCGCATTATCGTAGGCGTCGCCCTTCGAGCCGACCGACGGGTCGATGCTCAACTCGTCAAGCCGGTCGGTGTAGGTCAGACTCGTATATTGCGAGCCGCGATCCGAGTGCGCGATCAGGCTCGCCTGTGGCCGGCGTAAGCCGTTCGCCATCTCGAGCGCGTCGAGGACGAGCTCGGCGCGCATGTGCGTCGCGAGCTGCCAGCCGACGATCATCCGGCTGTAGCAGTCGAGGACGAAGGCGAGGTACACGAACCCCTGCCAGGTGCGGAGGTAGGTGATGTCGGCGACCCACTTCTCGTTCGGCCGGGTCGCAGTGAAGTCGCGCTGGAGCAGGTCGCGCGCCTGCTCGGCGGCGGCCTCGTCCGGAGTCGTCGTGCGGTGCTTGCGGCCGCGCAGCTTGCCTTCGAGCCCGTGCTTGCGCATCACGCGGGCGACCTGGTCGCGGCCGACCTCGACGTCGCGGCGGCGAAGCTCTTTCCAGGTCTTCCTGGCGCCGTAGACCTTGCGGCGGCCGGTCCGGGCCGCTTCGATCTCGACCAGCAGCTCACGGTCGGCGAGCTCGCGCGCCGACGGCTTCCGGGACCTGCGCGCGTAGTGCGTGCTCAGCGGCACACCCAACGTCCTGCAGATCGGCTCGACCCCGAAGGCGTCCCGCCGCTCCTCCACATAGCGGGTCACCGTCGCCGGGTCGGGTCGAGCTCCTGAGCGAAATAGACGGACGCGTCCTTCAAGATCGCGTTCGCCCGGCGCAGCTCGAAGTTCTCCTTGCGGAGCTTCTTCAGCTCTTCGCGCTCCTCGCTCGTCAGCAGATCACGCCGGCGGCCGCTGTCGGCCTCGGCCTGCCGCACCCAGTGACGCAGCGACTCCTTGTGGATGCCCAGGTCCTGCGCGACGTGCGCGATCGGACGCTTCGACTCGAACACCAGCCGCACAGCACGCTCGCGCAGCTCATCGGGGTACTTCCTCGCTCTGGCCATCGCTGGAGCATCTCCTTCCGCCAGGACAGCGCCCGGCATCGGAGCCTCCAACTTTCCCAGGGTCCTTCACTACGATGCCATCGGCGACGCTGACGTCTGCGACGTACCTGGCGCTTTCGGCGTTCATACTTTGACCGGACTCGGCGTCGCCAATCCGCCGTCGAGTGAGATTCCTGCACACTGGTGCACACCAAGATGCGACGGCCAAGCGCACGCGCTAGTGCGTGCTCTGTGGTGGTGACGGTGGACCCGCAACCACCTCTAGCAGGAGGTCGTCGAACGAGGCACGCATGTCGTGCATGTCCTCCAGCCACCACGTTGCTCCTGCCTGGGCATACGCAGCGGGATCGCACGAATCCGAATAGCCGTGCACGGCAACGTCAAAGCCCTCGTCACGCCCGATCTCGGCAATGTTCCGAGCGAGCTCGTCAGCGGTCATGGTCATACATGATGGATCGGCGGTGTCAGCCACCCAGCCATCGAATCGCGCTGCGCGCCGAAGAGCAGCCGGACTATTGCCTCCAACCCAGATGGGTAACGGCTGCTGGATCGGAAGAGGCTTTAACGTGACGCCCGCGACGTTGTAGTGCGGTCCCGCGTGCTCGACGCTTTCGCCTTTCCACCATCGGCGCAGCAGACCCAGCGCCTCATCGAGCCTCTCCGCCCGCACTCTTTCGTCGGCGTCTTCGCCGAACGCCGCGAACTCGGACGTCACACCGCCGAGGCCTGCGCCGAAGATGACACGGCCACCGCTCAGCGTGTCTAGGGTGGCGACCGCGTGAGCGACGACGTGCGGCCGCCGGCGGGCAACGGGAGTGACGGCCGGCCCCAGCAACATCGTGTGGGTAGAGACGGCAACGGCTCCAAGCGTCACCCATGGATCGGCAGCTGGCAGACCCCAGACGAAGGCAAGGTGGTCCCATAGGAACAGCGCCTCCCATCCAGACGCCTCCGCCGCCTGCGCAAGCCGGACGACATTCCGCGGATCGGCGTACGCCCCTACGTTCGCGACGAACAAGCCGTAGCGCACACTCCGAGTCTCGCAAGCCCGTCGGGTGACATTCGCGAACATTGGCAGCTTCGGCTCGTCTGTCCAGTTCGCGAACCCATCCTCACGCGTCGCGTGCCGGGCGAGGAGCGCCGCCGTCTCGCGTCGGAGCAGCTCGTTGCGTGGATGATCGTCGATGCGGAGAAGCGCCCGGACATTCGCCACGGCGCCGTGCGAGGCACCGAGGCTCATGAAGTCCTGGCCCCAGAGATGCTGCGTCCAGAGACCCTCGTCGTCCCGGCGGGCGACAAGTGCGTCCGCGAGCTCGCGCGCGGCTTTCTCCCACCGCTCCTCGCCCGTTGCATCGCGCATCGCGACGGCGGCGAGGAGCGTTCCGGGCGCTCCCCAGAAGATCTCGTTCGTCTCGTTGTCCCGATTTGCAAGCACGAGATCGTGCAGGCGATCGGCTCCGACAGCGGCGGGGGCGAGCAGGAGCGAGACGAGCAACGCCCCGGTTTCGCCGAGGAAGAGGGCGGCCTCACCAGGCGTTGGGATCACTTCGCCCTCCATGAAGTCCGGCTTGGCGCGCCAGCGCTCGAGCGCGCTCACCGCGACCACTGGAAGGTCGAGCCGCGATTCGGCGACCGGTCGCAGGGCGGCGAGCGCCCATACGACTCCCGCAGCGCCGACATAGAGGTTCTTCAGCGGTAGCGCCGTCCGCCAGCCGTCCCACTCGTGTGCCGGCCACAGC
The DNA here is from genome assembly GCA_035703805.1 of Gaiellaceae bacterium. Lineage (GTDB taxonomy): Bacteria > Actinomycetota > Thermoleophilia > Gaiellales > Gaiellaceae > Palsa-739. Next base: position 4,644 of record DASSXM010000119.1, read on the forward strand.
GCGTCCGAGTCGAACGCCGCATCAGCGTCCGCCACTATCTCGGCGACCGCATCCTCGACCCGCGCCGCAACCCACGGCTCGTCGATCAGATGCTCGAACTGCGCCGATTGATAGAGCATTCACACGAGCCTAAGACACAAGCACCTCAGCCGCTGGATGCGGTGACTTAGGGGTCATTGCGGAACTCTCGCTCAGCCGACAGTTCCCTGCGGCTGAGGTGGTCAGGATGCGCGCGGGTGGCGGGCTTTTCAGTGCCTCGGCGGCGCTGCTCACCTGCGCCAGCGGAGCGCGAGAACGTACGGGTACTCACGCTCCTCGGGCTCCTCGATTCGCTCGAGTCGGAAACCGGCGTCGAGGAAGGTCTGTAGGAAGCGGGCGAGGGGGGAGATGGTTCGCTCCCACCCTCATCCGCAGACCTGACGATTTGGAGATCCCCGGCGCCTCCGTGTAGCGGCCAACTCGGCGATACCAGCCGGTGTGGAACTCGGGCAGGCCGAGCTCGGTGTCGTAGGTCGAGTGCGGACCGACAAAGCACGGGTGCGCGCCGACGTAGACGAACGGCGTCGCGGGTCGAAGCACACGCGCGATCTCGCCGACGACCGCGCGGAAATCGTCCACATCCGTATGCGTGAAGACCGAGATCGCGCCGTCGAAGCTCGAATCTCCCAACGGCAGCGAAGCCGCGTCTGCGCGAATCGCGTGGACACCTTTCTCCTGCGCTCGACGCAGCATGTCCTCCGAAGCATCGACGCCGGTCACCTCCCAACCACGTTCGGTCAGCCCGGCGGCGTAGCTTCCCGTACCGCAGCCGACGTCGATCAGCGCTCCCTGCCGCTCACCATCGAGGAGACGGAGGACCGCGTGCCACGTTTCGCTCTCGAGCGGCAGCGTCTGGAACTCGCCGTCATACCAGTCCGCAATGCCGTCATAGTGCGACCCCTCCATGCGACGATGCTAGCCCCCGACGGTCTCGCGACTTACCACTGGCGATCGGTCCGCTGATCAGGACGACAAGCACAACTTCATCTTGCCCATGCGCGCTCTTGTCGAGTGACATTGCCGAACTCAGGAGGCAAACGAGCGTTTACAGCAGCGGGCCGCCAGCGATGGCGTCCCGGCAGCGCTCGCAGGCGGGGTTGGCGCAGCGAGTCAGTTCCGGCTGCTCGCGGATCGCTGCTGCGAGCGTCTCGAGCGCAGCGCGAACTGGATAGCACCGCCAGAGGCTAGGGCCGACCGAGTCTCTCCGCTCCAGGGTGGCAAGGGTCGGCGCTAGCCGCTCGAAGCCGTTCGAGCAGCCGCCGACTGGCACCGTCCGCACGTTGCCGTCGGCATCGAACACCCAACGGCGAAAGGGTGTCCGGCCAGCGAGTTGCTCGGCGTAGTGGATGAGCGTCAGCGCCGTCAATCCGACACCGGCCAGCAGGACGTAGCCGTCGTTATCAGCGAGCCAATGGAACTGTGCGTAAGGCTGCTCCCATGTCTGACCGCCAACGGCCGCCGTCGCCATACCGCCGACGGCCGAAAACGAGCAGAGGGGATGAGATCCGCGCACACGCTGCACATTCCGGACCACAGCGGCTGGTATCGCCCCCATATCACCATCGATCTCTTCGGTATCTGTTGTAAACACGCGGGGCGAACCGTCGGCCGCACGTGGCAGCTCGTAGTTCCATCCATTTCTGGGAGGGCGAAGTCCGTCCACCGGTTGGGTCGCGAATGTCCACGAGTACGTCGGCACGACCAGAGTGCAGCCCGCGGCAAGGAAACCGTCAACGACGGTGTCGGCACCGCCGCCGACTCTGCCGAACGACCTCAGCGACGAGTGCAGGCAAACCGGATGCTCGGCTATCTCAAGGCGCGAAAGACCAGCAGCTACGTCATCGGCTGAGATATCAGGCATGGTCCGATCCTAGGGCGCGGCGAGCGCTTCAGGTGTCATCATTTGGGCGCTGGCGCAAGCGAACGTCAATACTCACGGCCATGCCCCGCGAGGTCGTTACGTCCTTGGAGATGACTTCGCCCGAGGAGCTCCGTCCGGGTCGCGAGGCGCCGAACCCGATCAAGCTTGTAGAGGTGCAAGCGACTGCGCCACAACTCCTGCGCACCACGTACTGCCGGGTCTGGGAGGCACTCGCGTCCGGCGGCCGAATGAAGTGGTCAGACACCGATTGGGCGCACGAGTTGTCCCAGCCTGGTGTACGAGCATGGCTCGCTGAGGTTGACGGCGAGATCGCTGGTCTTGTTGAGCTTGAGGCCGAGACAACAGGCGATGTAGGGATCGTCGTCTTCGGTCTCGTCCCGGAGTTCAGGGGCAGAGGCTTCGGCGCGGACTTCTTGACGATCGTCACGCGCCTGGCGTGGCACATGCCCGAAGCTGATCCTGTGCGACGTGTGTGGTTACAGACATCATCCGGTGATCACCCAAACGCGATCAGAAGAGTTCGATCTACACCGCCGACGAGATCACTGGCTTTCGCGCGGGAATCGAGGCGCTCGGTATCGGCTCGAGCGACCTACTCAGCCTGCGCCGCGCCCACACCAAGCTTTTCCGGCCCGGCTCATACCCACCACAGCGGGGCACGCTTTGGACGCTCGAGCGCGAGCGACACATCCTTTACACGCGCGGGAGCGTGCCGTTCTACGAGACGTATCCCGGCCTCTATGTGCCGCGTCCGATCGAATTCCGTGTTCACGACCCGGAGAAGACGCCGGCATGGCTGGCGGCGGAGCTGCTTGCGCTGACGAAGATGAACTGGAACAGCACTGAGTTCGCGCAGCGCGATCCGATCACGCTTCGTGCGGCTGATCAGGTGAGCGACATACTCCGGTACGTCGGCAAGAACGATCCGGTCGAGCCGTCGTACGCGACTTATATGTAGCCCCTCGACGTGGGGGTCGTCCGGTGCCGGATCGACTGGTCCGAACGGAGCTAGTCCTCATCCGCGTCGTCCCAGCGTGCTTCGGTCATGGCCTCAGCCATCGCCTCGTCATCGAACTCGACCTGAGCGAGTTCGGGGTCGGGGATGTCGGCGTCAGGGTCGAGGTCCTCTGAAGACGCCATGAGCCTAACCAGAAACCGTTGGGCGCCCGCCAGCAGTTTCGGGTTGCTCCGTCCAGTAGCCGAACTCGAGACTGCGTCGCGACGCGGCGGTGAAGTTCGCGGAGGAGATCCAGAGTCGATGCGGCCTGAAGCCGATCACGTCTTCGACATGGCCGAGTGCCCCCTCGTCGTGCCACCACATCTGTCCGAGGAGTGCCAGCTTGGCATGTACGATTGGAACCTGGCGGCGCTCCTTGCTGCGATAACCGAGCGTGCGAATGGTGGGCAGCACGGCGTCATCGAACCGCGAGTACGGCCCGACAACCGGAGGCTCGCCATCCACCTTCGCGGCCAGCCCGCCGAGGCCGGGGAACGCCCGAATCGGGACCCCTTGTGTCCGCTCATTTAGGTCGTGGAGGCGCTGCAGCTTCTCCAGCGTGCGCCGATCACGGCCTTGCTTGGTGACGACGATGCAGGCCGTCAGAGACCCGAGCTTGTCGATCAACTCGTCGTCATCGATCCACATCGAAGATCCAAGCAGCACCGGCCCCAGCGACCGGGAGCTGCGCCAACGGGGATCCCGGTCGTGCTCCTCGATCCCCTTGATCAAGCCGCGGAGCACGTCGAGGCCGAAGAAGGCCCTGTCACGTTCCTCAGGCCCGACAGCAAACCCATCATCGAACCCGTGCGCAAACGACAGCAGCTTCGGTTCATCGTCGTCGCCCACACGATCCAAGTTAGCTAGGCGTTGGCACGCCCCGCGTGACGCCATTCCGAACGCGAAAGCTCCATAAACGGCTCCACACCCACCGCACGCTGCGGACCCTGCAAGTCGGGCTGAACGCGAAAGCGCCGACGTGCGGGGATTTTGCAGAGCCCTCTGACGGACTCGAACCGTCGACCCCCTCCTTACCATGCAGCGCACTGCGCAAATAGATGCCAGCGATGGCAGCCGATCGCAAGTAGTCAAGCGGCCTGCAACTGGTGCGTTTGCCACCGGTTGCGGTCGGTTGCGACGGCTCTGCTCCATAAGAGCTCCATACCGGCCGACGATCAGACGTCGCTGCGCGATCTTCTTGTGGTTTCCGTGCACCGGTGCCAGTGCGCTCGGAGTGGTAGCCAGACCGAACAACGTCCTCCTCTTCGGAACGCGCGATCTTCTCCGCTCACGAGAGCGAGCCGCCTCTTGACTTCAGCACGCGCTGCATCGGATAGTCGTCGCAGGAGTTCGCCCGCGGTCGCCCGAGCCGTCGAGCCGTCGCCGGCGAACATCGAAAGGAGAGGCCTGCCGTGCCGTGGTGGTTGTGGCTCCTGCTGTTGCTGCTGCTTCTTCTCCTTCTGTTGCTATGGCTCTGGCGCCGCGGGGGCTTCGTCGCGCTTGTCGGCTCGAAGCGACCGGCGCCGTCGTACTACGGCGAGCAGTTGGTCGAGCCGATCGTCGACGGCGATAACTTCTTCGGACGGCTGGAGACGAACCTCCTGGCAGTGGCGAACTCGCCCGGCGCTGGTCACCAGTATGCGCACATGCGGTTCTGGTTATGCGTCCATACGACAAAGCTGAAGAACCTCACCTTCGAGCAGTGTGTGAAGAAGATCTCGGACGCCGGGCACGAGGTGAGGCTGCTTCTTTGGCGACCGTCGGATACCGAATGCCACTCGGACTCACTCGCTGACATCCTCCGGGCTCACGAGGCGACGAAGCAAGTGCTCGAGCAGTACCCCGGCGTTCGCGTGCAACTGATCGAGCACCCGGAGACGTTCGACTGTTACCACCAGAAAACCGGGATCTTCCGCACAGGTGACGCGGTCGTCGCGATGACCGGCGGCTTCAACGTGGCGGAGGAATACCACGGGCACCCGCCTCACCCACCGATTCCGCCGCCGCCGACGCCGCCACCCCGGTCCTGGCACGACATCGGCGTGCAAGTCGTCGGGAGCTCGACCGGGCAGATCGAGAAAGACTTCACGACCGACTGGGCTAAGACGACGAACCCTCCGAGTCTCGAACCATGGGTGCTCGGCGGCTCGGCAGGAACCGACAGCGTCTATATCGGCTCGAACACGCTCCAACCACAGTCGATCCACAACGAGCTTCTGCGTCTAATCGAAAACGCGGTGGAGTACGTCTACATGGAGAACTACTCGATCCACGACCCGAAGCTGGTCGCAGCGATGGCGGAACGGATCCAGGCGACGCGCGGCACGCCCAAGCCCGTGGAGATCCTCCTCGTGCTCCCAGGACAACCCTACGACGACATGAGCAACCCGATCTACGGCTGGCTGCACTTCGTCACATACTGCGAACTCTCGTTTGCGAGCTGCTCCTCGTTCCGCTACCGAGACGGATCGAACGTCCGCGTCGCGAACCGCACGCCGGTCAAGTGGACGTTCACCCGAGACGGCGACTGGTATGAGGACACGACGCTCGCCTGGGACGGCGGCGACTGCAAAGTCACCGACGTGATCTCCTTCACGGGCGAGACGCCCTTATACAAAGGTGTCTACGCAACCGGCGCTGGGACGGCGTCGGGCATCTACGTCCATTCGAAGGCCGGAATCGTCGACAGCCAGACCGCATTCATCGGGTCGGCGAACTTCTGCCCACGAAGCATGAACGAAGATGGTGAGCTGACCGCGTTCTTCACCGGTCCGTCGGTCGGAACCTTCCGCAGCACGCTCTGGGCGGAGTGGTGCGCAGGCAACGTGCCCGACGCTCCCGGGTTCCGTCAACGCGCCGAAAGCAACAAAGCAGCCCTCAACGCCGGAACCCTCGTCGCAGGGACGCAACTCGCTCTGCCGATTCACATCGACGAGTACGCGAAGAAACCGCCCGACATCAGCAACGCGGTTGTGCAGAGCTTCCTTCAGAACCACATGCCCGGCGGTTCGATGTTCGGAAGTGTGGGGTCCGGTCTCGCGTCGTTTCTCGCGGTCTTCAACCCGGTCGACAAAGCAGCTGCGTGGTGAGTGGTCTGCACACCCTCTGGCGCAAGCTGCTACCGACCGTCTCGTTCCCGATTCCGGGCGCGTTTGCGCGTGCCTATCCTCGTTACGACGCGAGCGGTTATGCGTGCGACGGCGTCGCACCGCCTGTGAACTTCAGGTACCCGCCGACCCTGAAGGCGATCTCCGGCAAGACGACTGCTGCGATCGGCCTGCTTGCCGGCAACAGTCTTCGCGGGACGATCGCCGTCGTCCCCAGCAGCGGCCCAGCGGGCCCCGCGAACCCGGGGGCCGAAACCATCGGAGGCGCACAAAGCCTTGTCTCGTTCGCAGCGGTCGGAAACGCGCAAGTGGAAATCGACCTCACCATCCGCGCCTCCATGAGCACCGGCTCCGGCCGCGTTGCCGCGACTGCCGTCCTGCGCGAACTTCCGCCCGGGACGAAGACTCTCAGCACCCTGAACGTCGACTACGACCTTGAACAGAACCCTGCGAAGCCCGCGACCATCCAACTCACCCGCGACGATGGGCTCACGAAAGACCTCGCCAACCCCAACGGCACGTACGTCGACAAGCGGACGGCACCCCAGGTCGCCGTCAACAAAGGCACATTCGTCTTGGATCTCGACGTCTTTGTCACGAGCCACGCCGAGAACTCGTCCGTCGACGCCCTCATAACCGCCAAGGTCTGAACGCATCCAGCGCACGGCGCTTTTTCAGAGCCATCTGACGGTCTCGAACCCTCGACCCTCTCCTTACCATGCAGCATCCGCCGCAAATGGGAGCAATCGCAGAAGATAGCAAGTATCGGGCGGACTTTCGCGGGCGCGTGTTCGCCGACGGTTGCCGTTCGTTGCAACCGCGTTGCTCCACAAATGCTCCACGATTTGTCGTCCGATGAGGCGACAGGCGCGGGCTTAACGCCTCCTCGGTATGCGCTCTCGCGGATCGTTACTGCGAGATCGGTGGGCGCCCGTGTCTCTGCGTTGATTCAGCGCGGCAGGCGTAGCTCCGAGTCTTCGAGGAGGCGTGTGTAGAGAGCTCCGGCGCCGCGCCAGCCGTGGATGTCGAGGAGCTCTTGGAATGTCAGGTTGTTGCGCTCGGCGCAACGGTCGCACAGGTCGGGGATTGTGGCGAAGAAGTGCATCATTCGCTCGGGTAGCTCCTCGATGGGCCCCGGGCCGACGAGGGAGCGAAACGCCGAACCGTCTTTATCGCCAGCGTGAAGCAGTTCGTCGATGCGCTCCTGGCTGAAGTGCTCGCGGATGAAGCTTGACGCGGCGGCGTTGGCGTCCATTTCTACGGGAATCACCTGGTAGAGGAATCCGCCACCGGGAAGGCCGCCGACTCGTTCGCTGATGACGTTTTCGGCGATGTTGTACAGCTCCATCAGTCGCTGGCCGTGGGCATCGCGTTGGCGAGCGTGCTCGAGTTCGTGACGGATCAAGGCAGCGACGCCCTCAAGCGTGCGGGTCCATAAAGACGACAACGCGGTAGGCGCCAATGCACTCGTCGCTGTTCATCTCGTCGAGGAGTGGACGGATCTCCTCGGCCTCACCGTCCGGGTAGATATGGAGCCCGCGGTGCAGATAGCGGGCCGAGTACCCGCTACTACCCTTCTCGCCCTCGATGAGGTAGAGAAGGGCGTCGGCGGCGTCGATCTCCGCGTCGGCGAGCCCGGCTAGCCAAAGATCTTCGATCTCCTGCGGGAGCTTGTTCTGACGGGGATGCATGCGACCACGATAGAAGTGGCCACATCGTTTCGGTCGGCTTGGAGGAGCGAGTCGAGGGCGGAATGCTTCGGTTCTACGCGGCGTCGGCGCCGCGTGGCAAAGCGTGATAGCCGAGCGACCAGTGGCCGCGCTGTAGTTCGAAAAAGCACCCGTTCGCGGCGAGCCACGACCGCACGAGGGTGCTGTAGTTGCCGTCCTCTGTGAAGCGGTAGCCGCGCTCGTTTAGGAAGCGTGAGATCTCCGTCGTCGTCATCGTCGTCTGGCCGGTCGCAAGACGCTGTGCAACGGCGCGGAACGCCGATGGTTGATCCTCTGCTGCCTCAATTGCGAGCGCAGCGATCTTCTCGCTCAACGCAGTTCGCTCCGTGATGGCGTCCATCAGAGGAGGACCGATGTCGCGTGCGAACGCTGTCATCCCCTTTCGGAGTCGACTGCCGGGCTCGCTTCGCCAGTAGAGGTACGCCACTCCGGCCAGGAGCAGCGCGACGAGCAGCGCGCCCTCTTTGCCGAGGGCTAAGACGATCTTTTTTGTTCCTTCGACGACGCCGGCGCCTGTGAGTCCGGTCATCAGCATGACGCCGTTGGTGCCAGTCATGAGTTCGCTGACCTTGTGGATATCAACTGCGATCTCATCGACCGGATGGTTAGGCAGTCCGAGCGGCTCGAAGTGCTTTCGGTTGTCAGTCAGCAGCACACACGGCGCGAGGGCGACGGCGAGGGCTGCGGTCGCAGCGTCGTCCGGGTCGAGCGCGCGTACAGCGGCAACGCGGGGATCGCCGATGAGGTGGTCGTCGAGTTCGACGATCCGAAGCCGTGGCAAGAACACGTTGTTCCAGACCTGGAACGCCGCGTCGAGCGGAACGCGCGTGTTGCGTGCAATCTCGGGGAGGTGCTCCTCGACCTCGTTTAGGACTTGGGAACTTGCAAAGAGGACGACGCCCGAGAAGAGCGTGTAGTCGCCGCTTGCGCTTTCGATGAGCGCGCCGTTCCATCCCTTGCGGCGCGTGTAGCCGACATTGCGAAGGAGCACGCAGGCGTCGACGACGACCGGGATCGGCATCAACCGGGGCTTCTGGGCAACCTGTTCCATGTCGGTGGAAGTCACGCCAACAGACTACCCACCGGCCCCAACGGCTGGTGCCTGATAAGGCAACAGGAATGACTAGTGCGGCGTCAGCGCGATGACGGTGTTGCCGCGCCCGAATTCCTGCGCGATCGCCTGGGCTTCGTCGATGACGCGTACGACCGGAATCCTCGTTTCAGTCTTGTTTGCAAGGGCTGCGTCGAGCCTGCGCTCGAGGGCCGGCCAGAGGGCCTCGGCGAGATCGGTCTTCCCTGACCCATGAAGAAGCGACTTCAGGTTCCGATTTGCCGCACGCGCGTCGCTGATGAGTGCGACCAGCCGCTCTCGCGGCGGCTTCCGGGGCCGGCGATCAAGCTTGTCGATCGCGCGCGCAAGTTGCAGGTTCGTGAAGTGCGCGTACTCGAAAGACTCGCCTCGACGGTTCCATGTTCTGATCGCGACGAGTCGCTCGATCTGCTCCCGAACGATCGCCGTCTGCATCTCTTGAGGGAGCGCTCGCATGATGCGGTCGATCCATATTTGGCGGCGCTGCTCGCGGTCGGCGTCAGATACGACCGGTCCCTCGGGGTCGAACACGATCAGGAAGCGCGTGAGTGGCCTGAGAGGCCGGACGTAGCGTTCGTTTTCGTCGTCGCCTGGTTGCGGCGCGAGATACGCGAGGAGCGGACCGAGGTTTGCGTCCACGCCCTCCGCGTCCTGGACTGAGATGAAGTCGTCGTCGGTTGGCAACCCGAGTTTCCGCATCGCGCGTGGGACGAGGAGTCGTTCCGTTCTGCCTTCCACGATGAGGATCAGCTGTGGGTGGGGCGAAAGGCCGAAGTCAGTCAGGATTGCGTCAAGCGGCCGTCGGCGCTTGAGACGTAGGTCGTAGGGTGTGGCAGTTCGCGGCGGAGCGGGGAGAGGTGGAGCATTCTCTTCGCGGATAAGGCCGTCGTAGTACTTGAGCAGGAGCTCGCCGGCTATGCGCATGTCGAGGACGAGGCGAGGTGTGCCGCGTAATTCGTCCCATCGCTTCGCCGAGCCAGCACCGATGACTTCACTCCAGCGGCCAAGGTCATCGAGGCGTTGGGCGTGGCCGAGAATGTCGCTTGCTCGCTCGCGCACCCAATCGCTGCTGACGCTGAGCCAGTCGAGGAGCCAGCGTGGCTCGAGTTCGAAGCGCCAACGCAGGAACGCGTCGATGTCGAAGTCGAGTGGAGTCGACAGCGTGCCGGTGATGCCGGAGAAATAAACCGGCTCGAGAGCGGTGACCGCGATCGCCGCGTTGCGGAGGGCCTGCGCCTGTTCCAACCATTTGGCCCGGAGTTCCGCCTCCATCGGGAGGGTGGCGACGAGAGAATGGCTCCGTTGCCGCCAGCGGATCGTCTGCAGCAGCCAACGCACGGGCCAGAGGCAGGCCAGCTGATGTTGCGAGTAGAGGTAGACGCTTGCTTCGAACTTGTAGCCCTCGGCCTCACGCCGCAGGGACTGGCGTGATTGGAAGCGCTCGGCGGCGGGGTCGAATAGGAGCCCCTCGCGAAGGCCCTCGAGCAAGGCGTCGCGGCGGAGCGGCTCCCAGCGCGCGAGGACATGACCGCGGTGTTCGTCGGCCCGGCCGTCCCGGCGCAGCAGGGCGTTGATCTCGCGGGTTGGACGCTTGGCGCGAAAAAGCGGTACCAAGAGTCCCAGCTGATGCACGGCTTCGAGGCGCCATGGGTCGAGAGCAACTCCCCGGTCCCGGGCAAGGCCGGCGAACTTGTCCGCACTGACAAGCGGGAGCTGCGTGAAGGTGTACGGGAGTTCCAGAAGTTCGATGGACGAACGCATCAGGGTGAGTATGCGAGCTGAGGCGGCGGCGACCGCTCGCCCCGCTAGCGGGGAGTCATGACCCCGCCTAATCGATGTAGCGGAACACTCGCGCCGACAGGCGCTCGGGTCGCGACCAGTTCGGCGTCTCGTAGGTGACCGCGCCGGCATAGCCGCACGGTGGTCTGTATTGCCCGACGAACCCCACGAGGTGAAAGACAACCCGTGTAAGAACATCGGAGAGATGGCCGATGAATGCGAAGGCGTTGTCGGCGTCGAAGGTTTCGAAGTCGATGAAGGCCGAGTGGAAGATCCGGTTGCGGTAAAGGCCGGCCGCGCTCGCCCAGCTCATGGGCGCTCGCGGCTTCCCGTCAAGCCGCTCGTTCTTTACCCGGAACGTGAAGTCGACGAGCCACTCGGCATCGGGAAGTCCCACCTCGTCGACCAGAGTTAGAAGCTGGGTAGCGAAGGAGGGGCTGTTGGCTGCGACCATGCGCAGCCGATTCCCGACTTGGACCAGTCGCGCACGATCGCCCTCGGACGCGTGCGTCGCAATCTGTTGAAGCTTGTCGATGAGCGCGTCGATCGCAGATTCGACTTCCTCGCGGATCTTGTCCTCGACTTCGATCGGCCGCGCCTCGTTCAGCTTGAGCCCGGCGCAGGCACCTTCTACCGCCCGGAAGAGATGGCTGAGACGGTCCTCGACAGTTCCTCCGCCAGTGAAGGCGCGGAGCAGGTGCTTGAGCATGACGCGAAACCAGACCTGGCCTCGGACATCCGAGACCAAGAACGAGGTGAGCAATCCTCCCGTTGTCCCGCTGATCTGCTCTTCGATCAAGGCGGTGCCGCGATTCTGGCCAGCATCGCCGATACGCACATGCATTCGGGCCAGCAGCTCGCCTTTCTCGCTGCGTATCTCGACGTACGGCACCTCAACCGAGCGGCCGGAGCTGAGGCCGAGCAAGGTGACAAGGCCGGCAGGAAACCAATCCGAAGCGCCGAGGTCGAATCCGTCTGGCGTGCGACCGACCGCTACCGCGGTGACCGCGATCTCGCCGGCCTCCACCCGCGCCCGGCGCTCCGGGTAGTCGGCAAGGGGCTCGATGAACGCTGGTTCGCCCTCGCAGAGGAACGGGATGAGCGCATTGCCCTCCCGATAGAAGCGTTCGTGATAAAGCCGAAGGTGCTCATCGGACGCCACGAGAGGCGCTGTCGTCCGCGTGCGCAACGGATGCTCGTAGAGCGAAAGCGCTACACGTCTGAAGTCGACGACGAAGTTCAGGAGTGGCGCGACCCAAAAGTGAGGCACCCCGTCGTTCGCAAAGCGGACGACCGTCCGGTACGGCCTGAAAGAGACCTCCGAATCGCCCGCGGTCGCGATCACCGACGAGCGCTGTTCCACGGTGAGACGAAACCCGGCACCCTCCAACTCGACGGCAGAGCACTCGTTTCCGCCCGCTCCGAGACTGAACGATCCGGGTGAGTCCGGGATCGGGAGCATGTTGACGAACACAAAGAGAGCGTCGCCACCGTCAATGGGATTCTCGAGCTCAATCTCGCGCGCCACCATTTTGAACTCGGCGAGCGATCCGTCCTCGGCGTACCGCACCGTCGTCGGCCCGTTGACGAATCCCGGGTTCGTACTGAATCGGGCCGTCCCATCGGCTTCGTAGCGCGGCTCAAGATCCAACCAATCACGAGGTTGAACCGCGTAGCGAGCTCCAATAGCGGCCACCTCGTCGGCATGTGACTGCCCCCGGCCGCTTCCGCGACGCCTGACCCACCCGCGGGCCGCGCGAAGGTGGTCGACGAGCCATCTAATCGATCGAGGGAGGGCGTCTCGCGGGATTTGCGCCACCTGCCGAGTCTAGGTGGGAGGTGGAGGCGATCTGGTCGCGACCGGGGGAGGGTGACGATGCAGCAGGGCCAGGTGTTCGAGCTGAAGCGCACGGGGCGGGACGGTGAGCCGCAGTGGGCCTACCGATACCGGACCGGGGGCCGCGCCTCGCGGCGGATCCAGCGGGGCGGCTTTGCCAGTGAGCAGGATGCGATCGAGGCGCTCGAGCGGGAGCTCGACCGTGTCCGCCGGGAGCAGCGGATCCCGCGCAGTCTCACCTTCGCCGAACTCGTCGACGTCTATCTCGCGCAACATGACGTGCAGCCGGTCACGATCGAGAAGCTCCGCTGGCTGCTCAGCAAGGCGATTGCGGTGTTCGGCGAGCGGCGGATCGGCGAGCTGACCTCGCAGGAGATCGCCGAGTGGCGCATGAACCTCTCACCTGGATACCGCTTCGAGGCAACCCAGGCGGTCCGGCAGGTGCTCAACCGCGCTGTCGTTTGGGAAATGCTCGACATCAACGCGGCCAAGGTGGGCGTCGACAACCCGACGCCGCGCCGCAAAGAACAGCACCCATTCGAATCGTGGGACGAGCTGGAGCAGGTGGCTGCGGCGCTCGGGCCGCGCTACGGGCCAATGATCCTGTTCGCGGCGGCGACTGGTCTGCGACCGGCTGAGTGGGTCGCGCTCGAGAAGCGCGACATCGACCGAGCCGGACAGGTGGCGTTCGTGCGCCGCTCGTATACGCGCGCGGAGCTCAAGCTGCCGAAGACCGAGGGCAGCTTAAGGGCAGTGCCCCTTCAAGGGCGCGCACTCGATGCGTTCGATCGCCTCCCCAAGAATGAGTCGCCGCTCGTCTTCCCGGGCGAGCGTGGCGGCTACCTTGATATGCACCACTTCCGCCCCTACCAATGGCGACCTGCACAGAAGGCCGTTGGCATCGCGCCGTTGCGGCGTGTGTACGACCTCCGTCACACCTTCGCGACGTTCGCGCTCCGAGCGGGCATCTCGACCTTCGATCTCTCCCGCTACATGGGCGCGAGTTTGACGATGATCGATCGACATTACGGCCACCTCGCGCGCGACGGACGTGAGCACGCGATCAAGCTCCTAGACGCGCTCAACGCGTCGGAGTCGGAACCGTCGACGGAGGTGGACGGCCCGCGCCTCGAAACGACGATCGGGGCAACGCGACGATCGGGAGGCGGTACTAGCAGGCTGAAGCAGGAGGCCTCGCGGTCTTAGGGCAGGCTTTGTGGATGCAGCTGTACTTCGATGAGAGCGGCGACTTCGCCTTTCCTGCAGACCGCTACGACGCCTACGTTCAGGCCGGCCTGATTTGTCCGACGTCGTTCGTGGACAAGATCGAGCACTACGTCGAGAACGCGAAGGAACGGTTTGGTGTCGACGAGCTCCACGGCACCACGTTGGACGTCGCCGAGCTTGTCGAGATCTGTAGCTTCCTGAGTGGCGGACCGCTGGCAGTCCTCGCCCAGGTAACCGACACCGAGGCGATGTCCGATGCGCAGATCACCGAGCATCGACGGGAGCAGACAGCTGTCCTCGCGCAAAACTACGAGCAGTACCAGGCGGCCGGCGGCGGCTGGGAGGGTGCAGAGGCCTGGTACAAGCGCCACATCGGACGCGCAGCAAACGCGACGAGGATCAACAACAGCGAGTACGTGCCGGCCGACCTCTTCGGCCAGCTGATCCACGCCGCCCTATTCAAGTCGATCGTCCGCTTCCTCGACGACGGCTGGCGGGATGATCTGAGCGAGTTCTTCTTCGTCCTCGACGGCAAGCTGCCAGGCAAGCTCGCCGCCGGCGAGAAGGAGCTCGACACGCTGCTCCTTCCACGCCTCGGCAGCAACGATTACGAGCTCGTCGTTCCGACCAACTGGTACGACGAGCCGGTGCACCCGCTCGTCGAGCGCTTCTCCACCGGTGAGAACAAGTTGAGCCTTAATCGCATCTTCGAGCACGGCCTCGAATTCGCTGACTCCCGCGACCACGCCGGCCTCCAGCTGGTCGACGTCGTCGCATACGTCGTACGCAAAGCGATCCTCGAACCGGAAAACCAGGAGATCTACACGGCCTACAGTCTGATCCGCGAGAACCTCCGAACCGAGCGCAAGGGCCAGGCGCTACGGCTCGTCCGCTACACCACCGGAAAGGACAACGCCGACGATGCGCGCTACCGGCCGCTGCTCTAGCGACGGCGTGCGACGGTCGGCCTAGGGGCGATCATCCGCGATGAAGGTCGCCTGGTCGGATCCACGCTGCGTCATTTGCCTAAGCGTTCCGAGCGCCGATGCGCC
>DASSXM010000033.1:0-11524 GCA_035703805.1 Gaiellaceae bacterium
TCGCTCGGCGTACTCGTGCAATCGCTGACGCAGCATGCGTTGCCCGGCTATGACGGGCCCGCGGGACTACTCGTCGGCTACGGACCGGTTGCCGAGGTCGCGATCCCACAGGCGATCCGGCAGCTTGCGGAGATCGTCGACAGCGTTCGGCGTCCGGTCAGCGCACCGGTCGGCTTGCATAACGCGAGCCGGCGAGCACATAGCGCCACGGCAGTTCGGCAGCCCGCGTGATTCCGATGCGGCGCCCGGTCGCAATCTCCGGTACCGCCGTGCGCGCGTGGAGCTCGAACGGAGGCTCGTCGAGCGGCAGCCCGTCGTGGTCGCCGGTGACGGCGAGCGCCTGACACAAGCGACCCGGCCCGGAACACAGTGCCCGCTCCGGGTCGAGGCCGCGACGCTCGCGCATCGCGTCGATCCCTTGCAGCGGTCGGAGCGCGCGGATGAGCACGGCATCGGCCTGTCCCTCCTCCGCGCACACGAAGTTCAGGCAGCAGTGGATGCCGTACGACCGGTAGACGTATGCGTGCCCGGGCGGCCCGAACATCGCCGCGTTGCGCACCGTCGGACCGCGGAACCCGTGGCTCGCAGGATCCTCCTGGTCGTACGCCTCCACCTCTACGATCTCGCCGCCGACGCCGGCGACGAGCAGCGTCGCGCCGATCAGCTCCGGCGCGACCTCGTGCGCCGAGCGCGCGAAGAAGTCACGTCGTAACAGGTTCACGCGCGCGCGAGTCGTAGCGGAGCAGGACGGGGAATGCGATCGCGCATGCGAGCGTGCCGACCATGCAACCGATGCCGCCGGACACGATCGAGAAGCGCAGGCTCGTCAGCGACGCGACGACACCGGCCTCGAGATTGCCGAGCGACGGCGTGCTTGCGACCTGCGCGAACTCGATCCCGCCGATGCGTCCGCGCATGTGATCCGGCGTAACCGTGAGGACGATCGTCGACCTGAAGATCGCGCTCACCTGGTCGGCCGCGCCGGCGAGGCCGAGCAGAAACAGCGCGAGCGAGAGCGTGTGGGTGAAGCCGAAGCCGGCGATTGCCGCGCCCCAGCTCGACGCGGAGAGGACGATCGCCAGGCCCTGTCGCCGCACGCGCATCGCCCAGCCCGAGAAGAGCGAGATGAGGAACGCTCCCACCGCGGGCGCAGCGAAGAGGTAGCCGACCGACGCGGGATGGCGGAATACGTGCTGCGCTAGTGCTGGGAAGAGCGAGCCCGGCATGCCGAAGAGCATTGCGAGCGAGTCGATGAGGAAGAACGAGAGGACGAGGTGCTGCGCGCCGAGGTAGCGGAAGCCGTCGACGATCGCGCCGAAGGTGAGCCGCGGCGCGTCATCGTGTGGCGGCACCGGCGGCAGCCGCACGGTAAACGCGAGCGACAGCAGCATCCCCGCCAGCGAGACGCCGTAGGTCGCGCTCAGCCCGATGGTCGCAATGAGGACGCCGGCGATCGCCGGTCCGACGACGAGCCCGAGGTTGTTGTACAGCCCGTTCAGCGCCGCCGCCGCGGGCAGCTGCTCGAGCGGCACGAGCCGCGGCGTGAGCGATCGGATCGAGCCCGCGCCGAACGAGAACGACGACCAGGCCGCGAAGCCGAGGAAGAAGACGAGGACGACGTTCGGCCGCTGGCCGACGGTGATCGCGACGAACGCCGCCGTGGCGACGCAGATCCCCACAATGCTGCCGATCAAGAGACGCCGCCGGTCGTACGTGTCGGCGAGCGCGCCGCCGAGGATGGTGAACACGACGAGCGGCACGAACTGCACGAGCGCGAGCAGGCCGACGTCGAGCGTCGAGCCCGTAAGCCGGTACACCTGCACCGGGACCGCGACGAGCATCATCCGCCACGCGACGTACGCGATCGACTGGCCGATCCACAGGCGGCGGAAGCCCGCCGACTCGCGCAGCGGCCGTACGTCGACCGCAATCCGCGACAGCACTAGAAGAGCTGTTCGGGTTCCGCAGGCTTTGCGGTCTTCTCGAGCACGCGCCGCGCGCGGCGGCCGAGGTCGCCGAGGTCGACGCGGCCCTGTTCGACCGCGTCCGCGAGCCGCTCGGCAAGGTCGAGCGCCTCGTCGAGCACGGGGCTCGTTAGCGACGCGTCCTGCCCCATGTCTTGCAGGATCGTGCGTTCGGTGCGCGAGGCGACGATCGGCTCCGAGAGCCCTTCGATCCAGACGCGCGTGCGGCGTCCGTGCCCGCGGTCGCCGGCCGCGAGCGGCTCGAGCGCGTAGATCCGGTCGGCGCGCGCCCACTTCCCGAAGCCGAGGAAGACCATTCGCGGTGTGCGCCCGTCCACGGCGCGGACGCTACTCGAACTCTCGGTGCGAGGCGCGTTAGGCGTTCACCTCCGGATTCGAAACGCAGTCGACCTCGATCGCGATCAGCTTCGAGTCGACCGCACTCCACGGCTGTCCTGCGCGTGCCTGCAGCCAGATCGTCGCATTGTTCCCGACCTGGATCAGCGCCTCGAGATTGTGGACCGCGGCGCTCATGCCGCTGACTGTGTCCGTGCCGGGCGTTTCTGAGGTCCGGTCGGCATGGATCTCACCGCCCCCGTCGTCGTAGGCAAGCTGGCAGTCGGCGCTCGCCTGCGTGCCGGTCTGGATCTCGGTCTTGCCGAAGACGGCGTAGCAGCCGGCAGGAACCGAGAGCGTCAGGATCCGACTATAGTTCGGACCCACTGGTGCATTCGCCGGACCGGAGATGCGATGAGCCCCATACGCGCGGCACCGGCAACCCCACCACGGCCAGATGCGTAGGAAACGAAGCATGACGGCTCTCCTTCCTTCGCGTTGACAATCTTCTACGCCGATTGCCAGGCGGGGTCAAGGGGCCGCTAGAGCGCGGTGGCCAGCACCTCGGCGACGCGTTCTTGGGCGGGCCGGTCGAGCCGGGTGAAGAACGGCAGGGCGAGCGTGCGTGCACTCGTGTCCTCGGACACAGGGCACATCCCCTCACGGAAGCCGTAGCGCTCGCGCATGTACGGCTGCAGGTGGATCGAAGGCAGGTAGCGATTGTAACCGATGCTCGCGCGCTCTAAGTGCGCGATGACGCGCTCCCGCGTCTCGTTGTCGGCGAGCTTGACGACGTACACGAACCACGAGCGGCGATGGTCCGCGTCGTCCGCGCAGGGAAGCTCGACACCGTCGATGTCACCGAGTAGCTCGGCGTAACGCGCAGCGACCTCGGAGCGCAGCGCGAGGATCTCGTCGAGCTTCTCGACCTGGCCGATTCCGATCGCCGCGTGCACGTCGTCGAGCCGGTAGTTGAACCCCAGCCGGACGTGCTCGAGCCACCCGCCACTGTCGCCCCGACCCTGGTTGCGCAGCGAGCGCAGCAGCCGCCACGTCTCCTCGGAGTGCGTCGTGATCATCCCGCCCTCGCCGGTCGTGATCTGCTTGTTCGGATAGAACGCGAACGTCGCGTCCGTCCCGTGCGAGCCGATCGCCGCACCCTTGTATTCGGCGCCGACGGCCTCACATGAATCCTGAATGAGCGCCAGCCCGTGCTCGTCCGCGATCGCGCGCAAGTCGTCTAGCTCGCACGGATAGCCGTAGATGTCGACGCCAACGATCGCCTTCGTCCGCGGAGTCACCGCCGCCTCGACAGCGGCCGGATCCATGTTGAGCGTGCGGGCGTCGATATCGGCGAAGACCGGCACACCGCCCTCGTAGATGAACGCGTTCGCCGACGCGGCGAACGAATACGGCGACGTGATCACCTCGTCGCCCGGGGCGATGCCGGCAACGGCGCAGAGCAGGTGCAATGCGGCGGTGCCGGAAGAGACGGCGGCGGCGTACGGTGCGCCCAACCGCGCTGCGAAAACCTCTTCGAAGCGGTCGACGCGCGGCCCGAGCGAGAGGCGCTCCGAGCGCATGACCTCGAGCACGAGCTCTTCCTCGCGCTCGTCGAGATACGGCCCTGAGAGCGGGACCGCCCCTACCTCCTGCTTCACGCCTGCGTCTTCGCCGCCGGCGCGTACTCGAGCCACTGCGCCCACCGCTCGCTTCGGCCACGCACCGTGTCGAGGTACGCCTGCTGCAGCTCGAGGGTCACCGGCCCGGGCGGGCCGATCACGTGGTCGTCGATCTCGCGGATCGGCGTCACCTCGGCGGCCGTGCCGCACATGAACACCTCGTCTGCGAGATAGAGGTCGGTGCGGATGAGCTGCTTCTCGACGACGCGATGGCCGAGATCTTGCGCGATCTGGATGATCGTGTCCCGCGTGATGCCGGGCAGGATCGATGCCGAAAGATCGGGCGTCGAGATGACGCCGTCCTTCACGACGAAGATGTTCTCGCCCGAGCCGTCGGCAACGAAGCCGTCGTGCGTGAGCAGGATCGCTTCCTCGTACCCGGCGCGGAGCGCCTCCTGCACCGCGAGCATCGAGTTCAGGTACACGCCCGTCGCCTTCGCGACATGCGGGATGACGTTCGCACCGACGCGCTCCCAGCTCGAGATGCGCACGCGAATGCCGTTGCGGAGCCCTTCCTCGCCGAGGTACGTGCCCCACGGCCACGACATGATCGCGATGTCGATCGGGTTGTCGGTTGTCGCAACGCCGAGCTCGCCGTAGCCGACGAACGCGATCGGCCGCAGGTAGCACTCGGGCAACCCATTCGCGCCGATGACGTCCCAGCACGCAGCTTTCAGCTCGTCGCGCGTGTACGGGAGATCCATGTACAGGAGCTTCGCCGAGTTCTGGAAGCGCTCGAAGTGCTCAGTCAGGCGAAAGATCGCCGGGCCCTTGTCCGTGTCGTAGGCACGGATGCCCTCGAAGATGCCGGTGCCGTAGTGCAGCCCGTGCGTGCCGACGTGCACCGTCGCGTCGGCCCAGTCGACGAGCTCACCGTTCATCCAGATCTTGCGGGTCTCGCGCATTTGGAGTTCTCTCCTTGAGGGCAGGGCGGGCGAACGGAATGGTACCCCTCTGCCCCGTCGTCAAGCCTCGACGAGATCCGCGGGCTCTGCCTGCGTCAGTCGCGCCAGGTCGAGTGGAGCCAGACCCGCCATGTGCCGGTCGGAGCCGGCGCCGATCCACAGGAGCTCCTGCTTGAGCAGCTCCCGGTCGAGCAGGATCTTGGTCACGCCGGGAGCCGGAAACGGTGCGACTCCGCCCGGCTCGAAGCCCGTGGCCGCCACCACCTCCTCCGGCTTCGCCGTCCGCGCGTAACCCGCGCCCGCCGACGCGGCGACCTTCATCGCGTCCGCGCGACGATTGCCGGGAACGAGCGCGAGCACGGGCAGGCCGTCGCAGATGAAGACGAGCGTCTTCACGATCTGCGCGCGGTCACAGCCAACAGCGCGCGCGGCAGCCGCAGCGGTCGGCGTGCCGTCGGGGAACTCCTCGAGCCGCGCGTCGACGGCGCGCTCGCGAAGCACAGCTGCGACGCGTTCGACGGCAGCCGGCCACGTGTTCATCTACACGACGGTAAACGCTCGGCCTTCGCAACGGCAAAAGGCCGGAGGCTACGACAGGCGAAGCCGGCGTAGCCGAAGGCCGCAGCCACGCGAGCGGGGATGGCCGAGGCCACCACCGCTCGCGCATCCGCACGCGTCGCTCAGACCCTCAAAAGGACGGCGCTAAGGCAGCGCTTGCGCTGCCGCTCGAAGGTCGTGCCGGCTTTGCCGGCGCGACCGATCAATCCGCCGTCCGCTCTGCGGAGCACAAACTTGACTCGCGGCGAAACCGAAGGTTTCGCCGCGATCAAAGCTCGACGACGCGGGCGTCGTCGAAGCCCTCGGAGTGGATCCGGTCGACGAGGTCGGGCGGCGGCATGCTGTCGACGGAGAGCACCATGAGCGCCTTGCCGCCGCGGCGCGTTCGCGAGACGGTCATGTTCGCGATGTTCACCTTCGCTTCGCCGAAAAGCGTTCCGACGCGGCCGATGACGCCGGGCACGTCGTCGTAACGGAAGAGCACGAGAATCGGCGCGAGCTCGAGCTCGAGATCGAAGCCGAGCGCGCTGACGAGCCACTGTCGGTCGTCGCGGCCGATCGTCGTTCCCGCGACGCGGATCGATTCGCCGTCGACGACGATCTCGACGCGCACGAGATTCGTGTAGGCGCGCGCTGATTGCGAGCGCTCCTCGCGTACCTCGATGCCGCGCTCGTGGGCGATGAGCGGCGCGTTGACGTAGCTGACCGGTCGGTCCGCGCGCCCCTGGAACGCGCCGTTGAGCGCCGAGACGGTGAGGAGGCGCGTGTCGTAGTTCGCGAGTCCGCCGTAGGTCGTGAGGATGATCTCGTCTGCGCGGCCGCCGGTGAGCTCCATGGCCAGCCGGCCGAGCTTCGCGGCGAGCGGAACGTAGGGGCCGAGCGCCTCGAGATCCTCGGCGCCAATGACGGGGATGTTGACCGCGTTCGTCACCAGGCCGCCCTCGAGCGCCGCCGCGACCTGCTCGGCGATGATGATCCCCGCGCGATCCTGCGCCTCGTCGGTCGACGCAGCGAGATGCGGCGTGACGACGACGTTGTCGAGCTCGAGCAGGGGACCGGAGTACGGCTCCGCGGAGAAGACGTCGAGCGCGGCGCCCGAGACCTTGCCGGAGCGAAGCGCCTCGAGAAGCGCTTCCTCGTCGACGAGCTCTCCGCGCGCCGCGTTCACGATGCGCACTCCGTCGCGCATCGCCGCGAACGCAGCCGCGTCGAGCGTGCGACGCGTCTCTGCGACGAGCGGCAGGTGCAGCGTGAGGAATTCGGCGACGGCGTACACCTCGGCGCACGTGGCGAGCCGCTCGACCCCGAGCTCGCGGAACCGCTCCGCGGCGACGAACGGGTCGTAGGCGACGACGCGCATGCCGAGGCCGTTCGCGCGGCGTGCGACCTGCTGACCGATCCGGCCGAACCCGAGGACGCCGAGCGTTTTGCCGGCGAGCTCGACGCCGCCATGCGACGAACGCTCCCAGCGTCCCTGCTTGAGCGCGGCGTGCGCCTGCGGGATGTTGCGCGCGAGCGCGACGAGGAGGCCGATGGTGTGCTCCGCCGCCGAGACAACCGTCGACTCGGGTGCATTGGCGACAACGATTCCGCGCCGGGTCGCCGCCTCGACGTCGACGTTGTCGACGCCGACGCCCGCGCGGCCGATCACCTTAAGCTTCGCGCCACGCGCGATGACGTCTGCGGTTACTTTCGTCGCCGAACGGACGACGATCGCGTCGTAGCCGCCGACGATGTCCTCGAGCGGCGAGTCGAAGTCCTCGTCGACGTCGAACCGCGACCGCAGCAGCTCGACGCCGGCGTCCGAGATCGATTCCCGAACGAGGACCTTCACGCTACGCGTGCGTGTTCGTATCCCTCGAGCGCCGCAGTCACCGCGGCGCCGCGCTCGACGTCGGCGCCGAGCTCAGCGAGGACGAGCTCGACCGCGGAGAGCGCCGTCGTGATGTCGAAGACATCGAACCAGCCGATATGGCCGAGACGGAAGATCTTTCCCTTCAGCGCCCCCTGGCCGTTCGCGATCGTCATACCGAAGTGCTTGCGCACGCCGGACACGACGTCGCTCGAGTCGATCCCGTCGGGAACCCGGATCGCCGTGACGACGGCGGCGCGGTCGTCGTCGGGCGAGAACAGCTCGAGCCCCATCGCCTTCGCCCCGGCGCGCGTCGCGCGGCCGAGGCGGACATGGCGCTCGAACACGGCGTCGAGGCCTTCGTCGAGCAGGAGGCCGAGTGCGACGTCGAGCGCGACGATGAGCGAGGTCGCCGGTGTGAACGACGCGTCGAGCTGCGCCTGCGCCTTCTGCGTGCGCTGCCAGTCAAAGTAGAAGCTCCGCGACGGCTTCGCGCGCGCGAGTGCATCAGGCGACACCGCGACGAGGCCGAGCCCGGGCGGCGTCATCAACGCCTTCTGCGAGCCGGAGACGACCGCGTCGAGCCGCCACGCGTCGGTCTCGAGCGGAACGGCGCCGAGGCTCGAGATCGCGTCCACGGCGACGAGTGCGCCCGCATCCTTCGCCGCGGTGGCGAGCGGTTGCAGGTCGCTGACAACGCCCGTCGATGTCTCCGAGTGCGTGAGGAACACGACGTCGGCGCCGCCGAGCTCGCGCAGCCGCGCCGCAAGATCGTCCGCCTGCGGAAACTCCCCCCACGGGTACCGCAGCGGTTCGACGGTGGCGCCGTAGAGCGCGGCGAGTTGCTCCCAGCGCTCGCCGAACGCTCCCGCGGAGACGACGACAGCACGCGTTCCCTCCGCGCAGAGGTTCGCAGCGACGGACTCCATCGCGCCCGTCCCCGACGACGTGTAGAGCAGAACGTCCGACGAGGTGCGGCACACCTCACGCAACCGCGCCAGGCAGCGCTCGTAGACCGGCTTGAAGTCGGCGCCGCGATGGTGGAGAACGGGCTCGGCAAGCGCGGCCAGCACCTGCGGCGGCACGGGCGTCGGGCCTGGCGTGAACAGATACTTCTTCACGGCTCTAGCTTAGGGTCAGCGCATGAACGCGCTCCTCGCCTTCGCCGCCGCGTTGTTCGCTTTCCGGCTCGCCGGCGCGCTCGCGCAACGGTGGCGCGCGACACGTCGGCCAGAGCTCCTCGCCTGGTCGTGCTCGCTTGCCGCGTATGCAGTTGCGGCGGCAGCGATCGCGTGGGGCGAGGCGGCGCAGTGGGACGGCCGGGCGTTTCGCGTCTACTACGGCGCGGGCGCGCTCTTGACCGCGCCGCTGCTCGGCGCGGGCTCGCTGCTCCTCGTCCGGAAGCGCTGGGCAGGCTCATTCGCCCTCGCCTACAGCGGCCTCGCCGTGGGCGTCGCCCTCTCGATGCATCTTCACGGCGTCTTTGCCGCCCACGGAATCCCGCCCGCGCAGGACCACCTCGACTTCCTGCCCGCCCGCCTGCTCGCCATCCTCGCCAACGCCCTCGGCACCCTCGCCGTCCTCGGCGTCGCGCTCGTCTCGATCCGTCGGCGCCCGCTCGGCAACGTGCTCATCATCCTCGGCGTCGCCGCAGCAGCCGCCGGGAGCGGCCTCGCCGGCCTCGGAGCCGGCGGCGCGGCAATCGGCATCGCCGCCGGCGCCGTCCTGCTCTACGCCGGATTTGTGACGCCTGCTGCAAGCGTTTCAAGACGGACAACGGTCGGTACCACGACCGGAACCTAACACCCGCCAGCTACCGTGGCTGGCGCATAGACGCGCCGAGCGGTGCGCCCCCGCCCAGGGGCCGCCCGTCCGGCCAACGCCGGTGCAATCGATCCCTCGGGGGTGGTTTCTTGCGGCGACTACTCGTGGCTTCGGCCATGCTCATTTCGCTGGGCGGCGCGTTCATCTCAGCCAACGCTCGGCAGGCGACGGCCGGCGGGCCGACGGCGCTCTCGTACTTCAGCCGCGAGATCGCGGCGTACCAGCAGGCCACATGGCACTGGCAGCGCGTAATGGGCGTCTCGCTCACGATGACGGGCGGACGGGTCCTGGCCGAGATGCGCGCCGTCGATCTGCGCAGCGCGGCCCTCCTCTGGGAGCGCAGGGCGAAGCAGGCGCGTATTCAGGCCCAAAACCCGCCCCATCTCCGGGACTGGCTCTGCATCCACCGCTTCGAGGGGAGCTGGACGGACACCGGCGGTCCGTACTGGGGCGGGCTCCAGATGGACATCCCGTTCCAGCGCCACTACGGACTTTGGCTCTTCCAGCACAAGGGGACGGCCGACCACTGGACGCCCCTCGAGCAGATCTGGACGGCTGTACGAGCCGCGAGGAGCAGGGGTTTTTGGCCCTGGCCGAACACGGCGAGGTTCTGCGGCCTTCTCTGACGCCAGCTTGACTTGACAAAGACATCATTGTGATGTCATAGTGGCGCTATGCAGATCGAAGGCTATGTCCAGGCGCTCCGCGAGGATCTGGTTCGGATCGCAGCGGTCGGCGACGAGTCGACCGCCCGCGCGGCCGAGCTCATCGCGGTAGCGCTCGAGTCATCCGTCGGCCGGCGCCTTCAAGAGGCGCTCGGCGAGGCGGCGCTCGAGCTCTCGAGCCAGCTCGACAGCGGCCGGATCGAGGTCCGCGTCGCCGGCGGCGACCCGGAGCTCGTCTACATCGCCGACGAGGAGGCTCCCGCAGAGTCGGCCGACGAGGCGTTCACCGCCCGCATCACGCTGCGCCTGCCCGAGAGCCTGAAGAACCGGATCGAGACCCTCGCGGCATCGCACGGTCTCTCCGTCAACACCCTGATCGTCCAGGTCCTGTCGCGCGGCGCCGAGCCGCGCACCCCGTCCGGCGCGAACCGCCGCCGGCTGACCGGCTACGGCCGGAGCTGAAAGGAGCACAGATGATGACCGACCTCCTCATCCGCGCATCGATGCCCACCGACGCGCACTGGACGTACGACGACCCGTCCGGGATCGCCGATACGACGCCGAAGCCCGACCGCCGGCCCGCCCGCCCGCTCAAGGCGCGGCCGGTCCGCCCCATCTGGCGGCTCTCGTAACGATGGCCGAGCACCGCTTCCACACTCCCGAGCCCGTCGAGCTCCACGTCAAGGTCCCCATCGGCGACATCGAGGTCGAGACGGTCGACGGGGACGAGTCGGTCGTGATGCTCGAAGGCAGCGAGCGCATCCTCGAGCGCACGACCGTCGAGCTCCAGGGCCGCAAGCTCGTGGTCGAGTACCACGGCAAGAGCAGACACGGCATCACGATCTCGATCGGCGACCTCTCGTGGCGAAGCAATGAGCTGCGCGTACGCGTACGCGTGACCGTCCCCCACGGCAGCGCGGCGAACCTCGCCAACGCAGCGGCCGACATGCAGCTGCGCGGACAGTTCTCGTCGCTCGACACGAAGACCGCGTCCGGCGATCTCGTCGTCAGCGGCGACGTCTCGGGTAATGCGGACTTGAAGACCGTCAGCGGCGACGTGCATCTGCAGAGCGTCGGCGGTGATCTCGACGTGAAATCCGTGTCCGGCGATCTTCGTGCGGACACCGTGGGTGGCTCCGTCAGCGTGAAGTCCGTCTCCGGCGACGTGCGCGTCGAGTCGGTCAGCGCCGGCACGGTCACCGTTCAGAGTGTCTCCGGCGACATCGAGCTCGGCGTCGCTCCCGGCACGAACCTCGACGTCGACGCGGGCTCGGTGTCCGGCGATCTCGCGTCCGAAGTTCCCCTTGGCAGCGATCCCGTGACCGGTGGCGACGGCCCGACCGTCGTCGTGCGCGGCCGCACGGTGAGCGGCGACTTCAAAGTCTTCCGCGCCGCCTGAGCCATGAAGGCGCTGTTCTCCCGGCCGGACGTCCGCCTGCTGATCGGAGGACAGATCCCCTCGATGTTCGGGGACTGGGCGATGTTCGTCGTCCTCGGCATCTGGGCGAAGGTGCTCACCGGATCGAACAGCGCCGCCGGGCTCATCTTCTTTGTCCTCGCGATCGCGAGTCTCGCAGCACCGCTGGGCGGGCTCGTCGTCGACCGCGTGCCGAAGCGACCGCTGATGATCGGGACACACCTCGTACTGGCCGGAGTCGTGTGCCTGCTGCTCTTCGTTCACGGTCGCAGCGATCTCTGGCTGCTGTACGTCGTCGCCGCGCTGTACGGGCTCGGGGGC
>DASSXM010000060.1:0-2883 GCA_035703805.1 Gaiellaceae bacterium
TCGTGCTCGTCGAGGACGACGAGCCCGTGCATCTGTCCCGCGAGCCCCACCGGTCCGGCGGGCAATCGCGCGAGACACGACTGCGCCGCGCGCCACCAGTCCTCGGGGTCCTGCTCCGACCAGCCGGGCTGCGGCGTCGAAAGCGCGTAGCTCTCCTCCGCACTCGCAACCAGCTCGCCGTCCGGTGAGATCGCGACCGCCTTGACGCCGGAGGTTCCGACGTCGAGACCGATGAGGCTACGCACCGAGTGCCGCGTAGACGAGCTCGTACGCGCGGACGGCGTCCTTCTGCTGCCGCGCCTTCGCGAGCTCGAGCCCGTCGATGCGCGACGCGACGCCGTCGATGAAACGCCACTGCAGGACCGACCGGCGCACAGCGGCGACGGCATCCTCGGTGTACGGATAGAGATCGAAGCCGAGCCGCTCGCCGTTGTCGCCGTAGCCCGCCTGCCGCAGCTCGAGCGCGAGCTCGAGCGTCTCCATAAACGCCGTCGTCCCGACCATGTTGTCGTCGTCGAACGTCCCCCACCCAGAATTCGCGTGCTGGTGGCCGAGCAAACCCTCGGCGGCTAGCAGCCCCGCGTACTCGGCGAGGTTCTCGCCGTTCATGATCAGGTGCTGCCAGTCCATGTTCACCGACACGTTGTCGATGCCCTCGCGTCGCAGCGTGTGGATGACGTGCAGCGTCATGCCGATGTTGCGCATGAGGATCTTCATCGCCGGCTCGGAGTTCTTGTGCTCGAGGAACACCGCAACGCCGTTGTCCTTCGCATGACTCGCCGCTTCGCCGACACCGTCGACGAAGCGGCTCCACGCATCGCCGTACGCAGTCTGAAACGGATAGTTGTAGCCCTCGATCCCCGGCCAGATGATGAAGTGCGCGCCGACGTCGGCGGAGAATGAAATCGCGTCCTTTGTACGGTTTAGAGCGTCCGCACGAACGCGATCATCAGGGGAACAGAACGCGCCTTTGCCGAATTTCGGATCCAAGTGCAGCCCGCTCGCGAGGCAGTAGACGTCATGCTCGCCGAGCGCGTCGCGCACGTCGTCGAGGTTCTCCGACGACAGCTCCTGCGGGTAGTGAAACTCATAGCCGTCGATGAGATCGCCGAGACCGTCGACGGCGCGGTGGACCTTCTGCGCGACGGGCTCGCCGGCCCATTGCGGCTGATAGCCACCGGGGACGAAACGCGTCGACATGGATCCGAACGCCCAGATGCCGAGACTCGTCTTCATGAAACGACACTACAACTCGCGCGCAAAGGAGCGTAGTATCGGCTGGCTCCGTTCCGAGACTGGTTACGGCGCGAGACTGGATCCCCGTTGAAGGAGGAAATGAGGGTGATGAAGCTTGCAGGGAGGTCCGCCGCGGTTCTCGGCCTGTGCGCCGTGATCGCAGCGATGGTGGTCGTCGGCGGTGCAACCGCGAGCTCCGGCAAGAAGGCTGCCGGTGGCGATGTGTGCGTGTTGCTGCCCGACACCGCAACGTCGATCCGCTGGGTGCATTACGACACCCCGGCTCTGCAGGCGGCCTTCAAGGCTGCCGGCGTCACGTCGCAGTTCTACAACGCGAACGACGACGCACAGACGCAGAAAACGCAGGCCAACCAGTGCCTCGGCAACGGCGCCAAGGTCATCGTCGAGGTCGCACTCGATGCCGGCTCAGCGTCTGCGATCGAGAAGCAGGCGAAGGCGAAGGGCGTTCCGTCGATCGACTACGACCGCCAGGTGATCGGCGGCGTCGCCTCGATCTACGTTTCGTTCGACGGCAAGCAGGTCGGTGTGCTGCAGGGCCAGGGCATCGTCAACGGCCTGAAGGCGGACGGCAAGTACTCGAAGCATCCGGTCGTCGCCGAGCTGAACGGCGGCCAGACAGATGCGAACTCGTTCCTGTTCAAGGGCGGGTACGACTCGGTCCTGAAGCCGCTGTACGCGAACGGCACGTTCAAGAAGGGTCCGGATCAGTTCGTGCCGGGTTGGGACAACCAGAAGGCCGCGACGATCTTCGATCAGATGCTGGTGAAGACCGGCAACAAGATCGACGCCGTCGCAGCAGCGAACGACGGGATTGCAAGCTCCGTCGTCGCCGACCTGAAGGCCCACAACCTCAAGCCGATTCCGCTCAGCGGCCAGGATGCAACGCCGCAGGGCCTCCAGTACATCATCGCCGGTTGGCAGACGATGACGGTCTGGAAGGACACGCGCATCCTTGCGAAGGCTGCCGCGAAGGAAGCGGTCGCGCTGCTGAAGAAGCAGTCGTTGACCACGACGGGCACGGTCCCGAACGGCAAGGCGACGGAGCCGGCATTCATCATCCCGCCGGTCGCGCTCACCAAGGCGAACTGGACGCAGATCTACAAGTCCGGTTTCATCAAGAAGAGCGACGTCTGCACTGGGGCGTACGCGAAATACTGCAAGTAGGAACACGGACGTAGCGGTTGGGGCGCCCCACGGGGCGCCCCAACTGTGTTAGGAAACACTTCACCATGGACGACGCCACCCCAGTCCTCGAGCTCCGCGGCATCTCGAAGTCGTTCGGTTCAGTTCAGGCGCTGACCGATGTCGACCTCGAAGTCCGCCGCGGCGAAGTGATGGCACTGGTCGGCGACAACGGCGCCGGCAAGTCGACGCTCATCAAGTGCGTGGCCGGTATCCACGCCGCCGACAGCGGCGAGATCTTCTTCGAGGGCGAGCAGGTGCACATCACGGGGCCGAGAGACGCGGCGAACCTCGGGATCGAAGTCGTGTACCAGGATCTCGCGCTCTGCGACAACCTCGACGTCGTGCAGAACATGTACCTCGGCCGCGAGGCGAACAGATTTCAGATTCTCAACGAGGCGACGATGGAGCATCACACCAGCGAGACGTTGAAGTCGCTGGCGG
>DASSXM010000095.1:0-11076 GCA_035703805.1 Gaiellaceae bacterium
GAACGACAAGAAGATCATGGGCGATTACGTCAACGGCAAAGCCGCCCGCGTGCTCGGCTGGGGAACAACCGCACTCATGACAGCCGCAGCAGTCATCCTCTTCGCCTTCGCGCGCGGCGGCGGCCTTTACTGACCTACCTAACCGTCAACAAGGATGCCCATGAGCGGACCGAGTGCGCGGCTGGAACGGCTCGACACATGCGCCAAACGGACGAGCCGATGGCTCAAAGGCTGGCCGTTGTCTCGCCGCTGCAATTGATCCTCGCTGATCGGTTTCCACAGATCGTCGATCGCACGGATCGGATCAGAGGGAATCTGATCGACGTTGAGCTCGAGATGCTCCGACCACAGACGAAAACGTGTTCCTCGCGCGAGCTCCGGATCATGAGTGACGATGTTCATCTCCGTGTCGTTGAAGAGCGAGTGCTCATTGAGGTTCGCCGAGCCCAGCGTGAGCCAGGTGTCGTCGATGATCGCGATCTTTGCGTGGATGTAGATCGGGTCGGCGAGGCGGCCTGAGCGTGCATACAACGTGCAGGCTAGGACGCGTCCTGCATCCGCGTCAGCTTCGATCAGCTCACCTAGTACCCCGCGCGTGTCGTCGGAACCGCTATTCGGCTTCGAGGGAAGAAGCAATAGGAGCCGAAAGTCGTCGCGAGGCGGATTCGCGATCTTGTCCTGGAGTGCAGCCTCGACTTCCGGCGACCATAGGAACTGGTTCTCGATGTAAATGAACCGTTCAGCAGCTTGGATGGCTCGGAGATACGACTCGAGGATGCTGAAGTCGCCGCGCGGCACAGCGCTGTATACCTTCTCGGGCACGGTGCGCACGATCTGCACTTCGAGATCGCCGGCCGGCGAAGAAGGATCCGTGAGAGCGAGCGTTTTGCCAGTCACTTCGTGCCAGCGCATCCGAAAGTGTTCGGCGACGTCGCTGACCGCAGGCCCCTCGACGCGGGCGCATGCGTCATGCCAACCCACGCTTACGCGCGGATGATGCTCGCTCGTGTCGAAGCGATCTCCCGACTCTGAGGTGAGATCGATTCCCCCGACGAAGGCGACGCGATCATCGATGACGATCGTCTTCTCGTGGTGACAATGCATCGGCCGCTCCTTCGCATCGAGCGCGCAATCGATTCTCGTGTGCGTGACGAGCTCGTCACGCATCTTTCGTACGACTCCTCGCGCGGGCCGGAAGAGCGGCAGCGGAGCGCCGGCCCAGGCCAGGACGCGGACATCCACATGCTCGGCCAATTCTGCGAGGAGATTCCGAAGGACAGTCGGATCGCCGTCACGCTGCAGCGCGAAGTCTGGCGAGAAGTGCCAACCGGCAAGATGAATGTGCGAGCGCGCGTTATGCAACTCCTGAGCGATCGCTGGTAGGGCCTGGCCGCCATCGATCAGAATCTCAAGCGCGTTCCCTTGCCGCATCGGAGGATCGCCTGCGGCCCAACCCCCGACAGGAGGCTTTAGTGCGCGCGACCAGTCGAGCCTCGCGAGGCGCCGCTGGTGATGGCTGCGGATCTGCTCGGTGACCTGCTCGCCGAACCAGCGCTCCAGCGGATGAAGGAACCACTGCAGCGGCCCGCTCAACGTCAAGCAGTCCCTGAGAGGAAAAGAGGAATGCCTACGGCCTGTGATCGTGCCCGGTCGGGTTCCTGTGAACGCTCAGCGTGACTGTTGCAGCCACCACAACGAGGAGCACCACGCTCGCAACCAGCATCGCGATTGCCATCGTTGGATGAACGAAGAGCAACCGCATCGGGACACTCGCGTACAGGAGGAGTCGAGCGCCTCAACGCCAGAGAGCCGCCCGAGCAGGTCAGAGCTCGCCTGTCGTGGGGACGATCTTCCAAAGCATGTATAGGCCGATCACCGCTGCGAGGCAGAACCCCGCGAACGCCATCCACTCGAAGCGATGCACGCGTGCGAGAGAGCGCAGATCCGAGCAGCAATGCGCCGACAATGATTGCCTCGCCGAGGCGATTCGCAACGGAGCGCAAGGTCGCCTGGAGCTCGCCGAGGCCCATCTGGACGACGCCCAGTTCAACGAGCCCTGCTCGAGTGACTCTCAGCGCACGACGAGTCCGCTCAAAGCGCGCGCTCACGCGCCCTTCCTCACCGAATCGATCGTGCCGGAAACGCGCTGCCGCGTCTCAGTAGCTATCGGGCGAACGTTGGCTCGAGCTCACGCCTGACCAGCCCAACGAAGATCTTCGTGGCCCTGTTCGACTACTCGAAGACCTCGCGGAGCGCACCCGTTTCAGGGTTGAAGATGAATCCTCGAATCCGGTCGCGCGCGCGAAGTTCCGGGCTTGAGCGCAGAAGCGCGAGGCCGTCTCGCAGGGTCGTTTCGAGGTCAGCAAAGGCACCAAGCGGCCAGCTAGGCGCGACACCCTCAGCGGCAAGTTCCTCAGCAAAGGCATCTGCCGACGCTCCGTGCAACCCGCAGCCGTCATGCATGACAACCACGATCTCTTCAGTGCTCATCCGCCGTTGAGACACGCTCAGCGATCGCAACGCGTCATCAGTGACAAGGCCACCCGCGTTGCGGATGATGTGCGCGTCGCCCGGCGCTAGTCCGAAGATCGCAGCAGGATCGATCCGCGCATCCATACATGTAAGCACGGCCAGTTTCCGGCGCGGTCTTAGGCCAAGTCCAAGCGCTGCAAGCTCGTCCCGTCGGGAAGCCGCGGCAGCCACCATGTCATCAGCGATAGACATCCCGCCGCGAGTCTAGAACGTGTTGTTCGAGCGGAACGGGCTAGGAGAACGCATCACTCACTAGCACGCCGAGGAGCGCGCCGGCTGCGACGTCGCTCGGATCGTGAACACCGACATACACCCGCGATGCCGCCGTGAATGCTGCGCCGAGGTAGAGGGGAACAGCCAGGCGTGGCAGCCTCGCGGCCGCGTAAGCGGCCGCCGCGAAGGCGCAAGCCGCCTCGTCCGACGGAAGCGATGAACTCTTCGGGCACGCTATGAGCGGCCTTGAGTCGCCGTCTTGGCAGGGGCGACGGCGGCGATCGAGCTTCTTGCATGCGCGGGCCGCCGCCCAGCTTCCGATCGTGACCACGAGCCCGCGGCCAAGCGCTAATCGGTTGCCCCCACGCGCTCGCACGCGCAGCAACACGAGCAGAAGCGCCCACGGCACGCCTTTCTCGCCGGTGTGGCTGCCAAGAACGAAAACCCGATCAAGGCCCGGCCGCCGACGAGCCGTCACACACTCAACGCACTTGCGATCGAAGTTCTCGATCGCACTCAGAGCGTCTGTCAGACGAACGTCTTCGCGCTCGCCCGACGCCGAATTCTGACGTCGGGCGATGCGCGCGGCGGCGCTACCGCTCAATGATGGTCGTCTCGTTGCGGGATCCGCCGAAGCCACCCCAGCTCGACCAGAAGATCATCGACATGAGGGCGCCGATGGCGCCGACAACGAGCAGGATGATCCCGATCGCGTGAACGTTGAATCCGTGACCGGTGACCGAAACGGCGAACGCCAGGACGGCACCGACCGCGATCAGTATGAGGCTAACACCGATACCCACTGTTTCTCCTTCCGTTGGGAGACGTTTCCACGTGTGCGAAACCAGACGCTGTTATGGCGTGCTGGGACGAAAACGTCTTCACCGTCTCGGGAGATACGGATAGCGCGTCTACCGCAGTGTTCTCGGCGGGCACGTGAGACCAGTTTCAGGAGCTGCGCCGAACGGTACGGGTGTGGAGGATGCAGTTGAACTTTGAACGGGGTCCACGCCTGAGTCCTTCTGGGAAGGACACGCGTTGACCCGTATATGGGCGTAGGCAAAGGGCGGTCGCGGCTCGGCTGGCGCGAATGGAATGGGCCGCTCGCTCATTGGCCCCACCGGCGAAAGGTGCTCGTCTCCAGCGTCGCTCTCATTGCCGCGTTCGTCGGCGCGGTCGCTGTAGAGATCCATCGGGACGGGTCCTACTTCTTCGTCGCGTGCAACATCGATCGCCTTTCGCCGCACGGCCCAGGACGCTCGTCGTATGTCTACTCGGCTGACGGTGTTCGATTCGCCACGCTTGGCGCACCGGTGGTCCACACCGCCGTGCCGATCAGCCGGATCGACCCGAAACTTCAGCAAGCGACCGTCGCGATCGAAGACAGGCGCTTCTTTCACGAGGGAGGCACCGATTGGATCGCCGTGCTGCGAGCCGCCGTGGCCGACGTCACATCGGCGAGCCTCGCCCAGGGCGGGTCAACCCTCACGCAGCAGCTCGTGCGGAACCTCTACCTCGGCGACAGGCGAACCCTCGGACGCAAGCTCCAGGAGGGATGCCTCGCGGACCAGCTTGCCCATCGCTGGTCGAAGTACCACGTTCTCGACGCCTATCTCAACACCGTGTTTTACGGGCAGCAGGCGTACGGCGTCCAAGCCGCAGCGGAGACGTACTTCTCGGCCTCGGCCAACCACCTGACGCTCGCGCAGGCGGCGCTGCTCGCGGGTCTCCCGCAAGCCCCAACCTCGTTCGACCCAATCGGCAACCCGGGGGACGCTATGGCGCGCCGCGCGGAGGTGTTAAAGGCGATGCTCGCAAGCCACGACATTAATGACGCGGCGTATCACCAAGCCGTCGCAGCTCCCCTAGGCCTGAAGCCGGGTGCTATCGCCAAGCAGCAGCCGGAGTCGTCCTTCGCCAACTACCTCAGCGCGCAGCTCGTCGCCCGCTACGGCGCCGCGACGGTCCAGCAGGGAGCACTTTCCATTCACACGACGCTCGACTGGCGCTCGCAGCGACATGCCGAGCAAGCGATCCGCTCGACGCTGAATCACTCGAACGACCCCGCCTCCGCGCTCGTCGCGATCGACCCCGCGACCGGCGCGATCAAAGCGATGGCTTCGATCGTCCCCGGCAAACCGAGGTACCAGTTCAACCTGGCCGTTCAGGGTCGACGCCAGGCGGGATCGAGCTTCAAGCTCTTCGTGCTGACCGACGCGATCCTCAACAACATCGATCCGTCCTCGACCACGTACCTGTCGGCGCCGTTCCGCGGACCACCGAGCAACCCGTACCTCATCCAGACCGACACGCACAGCTACACGGGTCGCACCCGCATCGATCAAGCGACTGCCCAGTCCGACAACACTGTCTTCGTGCGTCTCACGCTCGACCTCGGAGACGCGAATGTCGCGACGACCGCTCATCTCATGGGCGTCAACTCTCCCCTGCAGCCCGTCGACACGATCGGGCTCGGCGTCAATCCTGTCTCACCCCTCGAGATGGCCTCCGCATACGCCACCGTCGCCGCGCGCGGCGTCTACCGCCAGCCGTACTCGATCGTCTCTGTCGGCTTCCCCGACGGCCACACCGATCAGAGCTGGCAACCGCACGCGGAAAGGCAGGCGATCCCGGCTGCGGTCGCCGATGAGGTGACACACGTCCTCAAAGGCGTGATCGCGCACGGCACCGGCACCGCCGCCAATCCGGGACGGCCGGCCGCCGGCAAGACCGGCACGACCGACACCCTCGCGGATGCCTGGTTCGACGGTTACACACCCGACCTTGCCGCCGCCGTCTGGGTCGGCTACCCGCAAGCCCGCGTGCCGATGACCAGCGTGCACGGGATCAAGGTTTTCGGAGGAACATTCCCTGCGCAGATCTGGCGGAAGTTCATCGTCGGCGCACTCAGCACGCAGCCGTCGCGCAGCTTCCTCCAAGCCGTCACGATCAACTGGCGTCCCTGGTGCGGACGCTTCCAGTACGCGCGCAGCTACACCGCGGCGCGCCCCGTGACTGGCTGCGGCTCGGGGAGCACCACCGCAACGACGACTCCTACGACAACGACGACAGGCGCCCAGACAACAACCGCGACGGTTCACACCACCACGGCTGTGACGCCGCCGCCACCGCGCACGCAACCAACAACGACCGAGCCGACACCGACGACCACAGCGACCACCACTGAAACCACGACTACCACGCCCACCCCTACCACCACGACGACAGGCGGCTAGCTGCCGGTGCGATCTGCGTCGGCGCCGATGAGCTAGGCCTGGATCCATCCGCGGCATCGCCGACCCGGGACTGACTTGTCGCTGACACGCAGCCGACCCTCGCGCCGCGGCTGTAAAGGTCTCGTAAGTCTTCGTGGCTGCGTGTGATTTTTGGGGGTCGAAAATGGCCTCTCTATGTAGAAGGACTGATCGTGCTCGTCGGGCGTATCCGTCCGGGCGGGTGCGGCGTTGATGCTTGGCTCCTCTGCCGGCGCGTCGACAACCGATGGACGATCACGACGCGCGGTGCAGCGGCGACGAAGTTGTGTCGCTGCGCCCCAAGACAATCGATGATGGTGAGATCAGGCTCGGCCCAGTGAAGGTCGAGCCGCTCACCGCTGCTCAAGAAGCAGGGGCGGTCGAGTTGCTGACCGCCCTGTTTGCTGCCGCTCTTCGGCGGCAACGTTCGTCTACTCCGCTTCGGAGGGCGGCGTGAGCGCCGCTCTCGTGCTTGCCAGTCGCTCCCGAGCCGACTGGCAAGCGAGGAGCGCCTATTTGCGCGCAGTGGCGCCGTGTGCGGCGTCGGGTTGCGCTCCCGACTGTAGAGAGGAGGTTCAGTCCTGAAGAAGATCGAGCCGAGTGCACGCACAGGTAGCGGCGGTGGCCGGCGGAGCCGTGCCGACGCGCTCGCGTCGCTGACCGAGCTCGATCGTGAGCTCGTGATGGCCGTCAGCTCGCAGCGGGTGCTGACCCAGACACAGATCGAGGTGCTGTTTGCTTCAACGCCAGGTCGGACGCTTCGCTATCGCGTCGAACGCTTGACTCGACTCGGGCTGCTGGGTCGCAGCCGCCCCTATCGCGACAAGGGCTCAGCGCCGTTCCACTATTGGCCGACCCGAGCGGCGGACGCGTTCGTGCGTGGCGAGCCGGTCCCGCGGCGGGGTAAGCGAGCGGAGCCGAACCCGCAGTTCCTCGCCCACGCCGCCGGTCTCTCCGACCTCTACGTCGTCCTTCTCACGCAAGCGTCCGCCGCAGGACTTCGGCTGCATCGCTTCCAGCGCGAGGGCGAGGCGCGCGAGCCGTTCACCGCAGGCGGACCTCGGGCGCTCGCACCGGACGCACTCGTCGAGCTGCACGATGAGCACGATCGCTACCTGGCCGCGTTCGTCGAACTCGATCTCGGCACGATGAGCCACCCGCGGCTGAAGACGAAAGCGGACGGCTACGCGGCCTACGCCGCCCGCGGCGCCTGGGCAGAGCATGAGCATCCGTTCTGCCCCTGCCTGCTCTTCTTCACCACGAGCGAGGCGCGCGGGCTTGCGTTCCTGAAGACGCTCGCCGGCCAGCTCGCCCGCCACGATCACAGCAATCCCTGCGTCGCCTGGTTCGCGGCCGCGGCCTGCGCGCACGCGCACGACCCCGGGCGTGCGCTTGTCGAGGCGTGCTGGGATGACCTAACCCTCTCGGGCGGCGGACTCAGCCTCACCGACTGCCTGAACGCGGCCCGCGCCCCCTATGACCGTCATCGGGCGCGCGAGGAAGCGAAGGAACGGGACCGCGAGCGGCGGCTGGCCGAACTGCGTGGCGACCCACTCGTTCTGCGCGAGCACCTGCAGGAGCGGCGGTGCGCCGACATGCACCGACGGCTGGAGCGCTTCGGCGAGCAGGGACGCGAAGCGGTCTACCTTCTCCTCGAATCAACCGATCCGCTCGACGAGCTCGAACGGGAAGCGCTGTCCGGGTTTGCCGACTATCTCGGCGAGGAGCTGCTCGCATGGGACTACGGCTCCACGATCGATGAACCGGACCGGCAACAACTCGCCACCGTCGAGCGGCTGATCCATCACTACCGCGAACGTCAACGTGCGCACGTCGCAGAGCTGATCCGGCGGGACGGCGTTCTGCCGAGTCTGCGTCGCGCCCACGACGACCTCCAAGCGGGAGAACTCCTCCGCTCACACCGGCTGCGCTCGCTCGCCGACACCAAGGACGAACTCCAGATCGCACACGAACAGGCGAAGCGACGCGAGCACTACCTCGCCTACCGCAAACGCCGCGCCCGCTGCAACGCCGGCCTCAGCGAACTCATCTTCCACGGCAGCGAGCCCGCCGCCGCCCGTCTCGACCACGCGCTGCTCCGTCGCTGCGGCTCCTGCGGCGAGGTCATCTACCCCAAACCCCATCCAGACGACGGTGTTCTGCGGGCACCCGACCGCTGCCCCTACTGCCCCTACAGCCACCACCTCCGCCGCATCACCGACCCGGTAGCGGATCAATGAGTCGCAAACACGACGAAACCGACTTGCGTCTGTCCGGCACCGCTGGTCTCATCGACGACAACGCCACCAACGAGGGATCAACGATGAAACGCGTCTGCCTGTACAGCCGCATCTCAACCGACGAAGACCACCAACCCACCTCACTCACCACCCAACGGGAACGACTCGAACGCTTCTGCGAAGCGATGGGCGACTGGCGGATCGTCGCCGCCTACGAGGACCAGGCTTCCGGCACGAGCCTCGACCGTCCGGGCTTGCAGCAAGCGCTCGACCTTGCCCGCGCGAAGCGCGTCGACCTATTGCTCGTCTACCGCGTCGACCGCCTCTCTCGGAAGGTGCGTCAGCTCGCGGGGCTGTGCGAGGAACTCGATCAGGTCAACGTCGTCCTGAAGTCGGCGACCGAGCCGTTCGACACGGGCTCCCCGGCGGGGCGGATGATGCTGCAGATGCTCGGCGTGTTTGCCGAGTTCGAGCACGCGACGATCGTCGACCGCGTCACTGCCGGACTTGAACGCCGCGTCCGCGAAGGCAAATGGATGAGCGGCCGCACTCCCTACGGCTATGCCCGCGACAAAGAGACCAAGCTGCTTGTGCCGGACAAAGTGAAGGCGCCGGTCGTCCGTCGCATCTTCAGCCTGTACGCCGACGGGAAGCTCGGCACGACCGCGATCGCGCGCACGCTCGAGGCCGAGGCCGCACCCTCGCCCCGCAAAACAGGTTGGTCGCCCAACGCGCTGCAACTCATCCTCGCCAACCCCGCTTACCGCGGGCTTGTTCGCTGGAACGGCGAAACACATACCGGCCTGCACCAGCCGCTCGTCGACGACGACACCTTCGACAAGGCGCAGGAGATCCTCCGCCGCAGAAACAAAGACGCGTCGCTGCGGCGCGGCAACCCGACCGACTATCTCCTCTCCGGCCTCGTCCGCTGCCACCATTGCGGGCGCGCCTACGTCGGCACCAGCGCGCACGGACGCAACGACCGCTACACCTACTACGCCTGCTCCACCCGCTACAAGTACGGCCCCTCCAAGTGCAACGCCGACCGGCTCTCCAAAGACCGGCTCGAAGCGGCCGTGCTCGCCCAGCTCGCCGAGCTCTATCGCGACGGCCATGTGATCGAACGAGCACTCGCCGACCTCGCGAACGTGACCGAGTCCGAGCGGCCCGAGCTGGAGGAACAACTGGCATCGACGGGCGCCGAGATCGCGCGCGTCGAGAGCAAGCTGGAACGCTACTTCGAAGGCTTCGAAGACGGACGGCTCGCAGCCGACCTCTTCCAAGACCGCGTCCGCGGCCACCGTGACCGCCTCGAAACGCTCCGGGAACGAGAAGCCGACCTCACCGCCCGCCTCGCTACACAGACGCACACACCGCCCGACGGTGCCGCCCTCCAAGGGCTAGCCGACCAACTCGAAGCCATCGTCGCCAACGAGAACCCCGAACAGGCCAAAGAACTACTCCGGCTGCTCGTCAAAGACATCCAAGGACACGACCGCCGCCGGATCATCCCCACCTACAGGATCCCGGCAGCGGTTCGCGCAATACCTCGTAAGGTGGAGCTAGGCGGGCTCGAACCGCCGACCTCCTGGGTGCGATCCAGGCGCTCTCCCAACTGAGCTATAGCCCCGCGGAGCGCGAAGTTTAGCCCGCAGTCGGCGCGGTCTGCGCTCCGCCCTTCTCCATGAGCTTGCCCGCGCGGATCGTCTTCTCCATGTCCTTCGACTGCTCGCGGTACCAGGTGCCGTTCTCGAACTGGATGTCCGGATAGAGACGCTGGCCCGTGCCGGAGAACACGACATCGCGCTTGCTCTTGCTCACCGGCCCCGGCATGCGCTCGTAGTCGACGCCCATGTCCATGAGCGCCTTCTCGACGCGCCAGCACGGATGCGCCTTGATCTTGACCCACTGGTTCGAGCAGCGATGGAGCTTGACGGCCATGTGCGTCCTCCCTGGTGGTGGCTACGCAGCGAGCAATGTCAGGTCGGGCTCTCGCTCACCGCGTAGTACAGCGAGATCGACCTCCACGGTTCTAAGGCCACGCGACTCCGCGAGGGCGACAGCCTGCGGCTTGATCTGCTGCGCGGCGAGGATGCCGCGGCATTCGGCCTTCGCCGGATCTTGGCGGATGAAGTCCAGGTAGCGCGTCAGCTGCTCGACCGCCTCGATCGTCCCGATGCGCTTGATCTCGACCGCGACCCAGCCGCCGTTCGCGTCGTGGCACATCAGGTCGACCGGGCCGATCTCCGTCGACCACTCGCGCTTCACGAGCGTGAGCTTCTCGCCGAGCGCGTTCGGTGCGGCCGCGAGCTCGAGCTGCAGGTCGCGCTCGACGCCGTCCTTCTGCAGCGCGGCCGACTCGCCCATGTCGTGCACGACGTCGCTCAGCACCTCGACGAGCCGGATCTCGAGGACGTCCTCCGTCTTCGGCTTGCGCACGACGAGCCGCTCGCCTTCGTCCTCGACGAACGTCGGCGCCGTCATCCAGTTCAACGGCTTGTACCCGCCGGCATCGTCGTGCACGAGCACGGAGCCGTCGGCCTTGAAGATGAGGAGCCGCACCGCCTCGGGCAGGACGGCGCTCACACGGCCGGAGTAGCGAACCTCGCAGCGGGCGACGAGCAGGCGCACCCCGGCAACTTACTGTCCTTTTCGGACAACTCGGCTGCCGCCGACGATGGCGTCGGAGCCGTCGTCGAAGCGCACCCAGGCCTTGCCCTTGCCGTCGTAGTCCGGCGACCAGACGAGCAGCGTCGCGTCCCGCCCACCGACGTTCACGCGTTCGCTCCCCTCCGGCTCGGTGCCGCTCCACACGCGCACGAACGGATTGCGCTCCT
>DASSXM010000023.1:0-51361 GCA_035703805.1 Gaiellaceae bacterium
AGCTCTTCGTACTGCCGTCGACCTCGCCGGCGAATGCGGCCGTGCCGTGGAGCGAACGGCTGCGCTGGTTCCAAGAGCTTGCCGGCCGCGCGTCGGGGTTGCCGAAGCGCCAGAGCATCCGCGCGTTGCTCGTCGACGACGCCGGGCGCACCCTGCTCATTCGCTACGGCAACGAGTACGGCATGTGGTGGGTGTCGCCGGGAGGCGGTCAGGAGCCGGGCGAGACCGACGAGCAGACCCTGCGCCGCGAGCTCGCCGAGGAGTGCGGCCTCGACGAGTTCGAGATCGGTCCGGTGGTGTGGAACGAGGAGGGCATCAGCCTCGAGGAGCCCGGCCATGGCGGCTGGTCGCATCGCGTGTATCTCGTCCGCGTCCCGCACTTCGAGCCGGCGCCGCGTCTCGACATGGCCGCCGAGGGTGGACACGAGATGCGCTGGTTCGACGCCGAGGAGCTCGAAGGCCTGCCGACGCGGCCGGAGGATCTCGCGACGCGGCTCAGGAACGCCAGCGGTTCGTGATCGGCGTCCGCCGGTCGCGGCCGAACGCCTTCGGCCGCAGCCGCACGCCGGGCGGTGCCTGCCGGCGCTTGTACTCCGCGCGATCGACGAGCGCGACCGCACGCTCCACGACGTCCGGGTCGAAGCCGTCCGCGGAAAGCTCCTCGAGCGTGCGGTCCTCTTCGACGTACGCCTCGAGCACCTGGTCGAGCGCGGGATACGGCGGCAGGGAGTCTTCGTCGAGCTGGTCGTCGCGCAACTCTGCGCTCGGCGCACGGTCGATGATCGATTGCGGGATCGTGCCGAGATGCTTCGCGAGCCGGAAGACGTCGGTCTTATAGACGTCCTTCAGCAACGCGAAGCCGCCGGCCATGTCGCCGTACAGTGTCGTGTACCCGACCGAGAGCTCCGACTTGTTTCCGGTCGCGACGAGCAGCCAGCCGAACTTGTTCGACAGCGCCATGAGCAGCGTGCCGCGAATGCGGGCCTGCAGGTTCTCCTCCGTGAGGTCGGACTCGCGGCCGGCGAAGTACGGCGCGAGCACTTCGAGGTACGCCTCGACCATCGGCTCGATCCCGATCTCCTGGAATCCGGCGTCGAGCTCCTCTGCGAGCCGGCGGGCGTCGTTGCGAGTTGCCTGCGACGAGAACCGCGACGGCATCGAGATGCAGTGCACGCGGTCAGAACCGAGCGCCTCGACCGCGAGCGCGGCGACGACCGCGGAGTCGATGCCGCCGCTCAGCCCGACGAGCACCTGGTCGAAGCCGTTCTTCGCGACGTAGTCGCGCAGGCCGAGCACGAGCGCCTGGCGCATCTGCGCCAGC
This sequence comes from Gaiellaceae bacterium, assembly GCA_035703805.1. Classification (GTDB taxonomy): domain Bacteria; phylum Actinomycetota; class Thermoleophilia; order Gaiellales; family Gaiellaceae; genus Palsa-739. The sequence goes on from DASSXM010000023.1 coordinate 1,322, forward strand.
TCGTCCGCAAATGGAGCGATCGACCCCGGTGCGTCGAGGTCGACGACGACCAGCGCCTCCTCGAACCCGGGCGCGCGCGCGATCACCTCGCCCTTGTCGTCGATCACGCACGAGTGCCCGTCGAAGAGGAGCTCGTCCTGCCCGCCGACGGTGTTGCAGAACAGGACGAATGCCTTGTTGTCGCGTGCGCGCGCGCGGAACATCTCTTCGCGCGCGCGGTCCTTGCCGATGTGGAACGGCGACGCGGAGATGTTGACGAGCAGCCGCGCACCCAATCGCGCCAGCTCAGACGCCGGTGGGCCGGGCTGCCACATGTCCTCGCAAACAGTGACGCCGACCTTCGTCTCGCCGACCTCGATCGGACTACTGCCGGTTCCAGGAGTGAAGTAACGCACCTCGTCGAACACGCCGTAGTTCGGCAGGAGCTGCTTGCGTATGCGCTCCTTCACCTCGCCGTCCGCGCATACGGCTGCGACGTTGTACACACGGCCGTCGTCGGCCTCGGGCGCGCCGACGATCGCGACGATGCCGTGGACGGCGCCCGCGATCCGCTCGAGCGACTGCTCGGCGGCTCGGACGAAGCCGGGCCGGAGGAGGAGATCCTCGGGCGGATACCCGGTCACTGCGAGCTCGGGGAAGATCGCCAGGTCGGCGCCGGCGGCCTTCGCCTGCTCGAGCCGGTCGAGGATGAGCGCCCGGTTGCCGGCCAGGTCGCCGACGGTCGGATCGATCTGGGCGAGCGCGATTCTCATCGGTTTAAGACTATCAGTCGAAAACTGCTGAACGGATCTCGCTGAGCGACTCGGGGTTCTCGAGCGACGACAGGTCGCCGGGATCCTCGCCGACTGCGGTCGCGCGAACGGCGCGGCGGACGATCTTCGCCGAGCGCGTCTTGGGCAGCGCGGCGACCCACACGATCCGCTCCGGCTTGAACGCCTTGCCGAGAGCGTCCGTCACCGCCTTCGCGACGCGCGCGTCGTCGTGCTCCGCTCCCGGCGTCGCGACGCAGAAGATCCACGCCGTCTCGCCTTTCACCGCGTGCGGCACGCCGACGGCTGCCGCCTCGGCGACGATGCCGCTCGCGATCGCCGCCGACTCGAGCTCGGCCGGGCCGATGCGCTTGCCGGCGATGTTGAGCGTGTCGTCGCTGCGCCCGTGCAGGAACCAGTAGCCGTCGTCGTCGACCGAGGCCCAGTCGCCGTGCGTCCACACGCCGGGGAACCGCGACCAGTACGTCTCGAGGTAGCGCGCGTCGTCGCCCCAGATGCCGCGCGTCATCCCCGGCCACGGCCGCCGGCAGACGAGCTCGCCGACGGCGCCGCGCACCGGCTTCCCTTCCGCATCGACGACGTCCATGTCCTGCCCCAGCGCGGGAAAGCCGAGCGCGACCGGCTTGATCGGCTCCGTGATGCACGTCGCGAGGAAGCACGCGCCGACTTCGGTGCCGCCGGAGATGTTGATGATCGGAACGCGCGTGCCGCCCGCCTTCTCGAACAGCCAGCGGTACGGATCGGGATTCCACGGCTCGCCGGTCGTGCAGAACGCGCGCAGCGACGCGAGATCGGCGGTGGGATCGCCCTTCGGGATGAGCGCGCGCACGAGCGTCGGCGAGAGCCCGAGCATGTTCACGCGCTCGGACTCGACGAGCCGCCACAGCCGGTCGTCGGGCCAGTCGGGCGCACCTTCGGCGAAGACGATCGTCGCGCCGACCGCACCGCCGCCGATGACGGTCCACGGCCCCATGATCCAGCCCATGTCCGTTGCGAAGTGGATGCGGTCTCCCGCGTTGAGGTTCGTCTGGTACGCGGTCTCGCGTGCGATCGAGACGAGGAAGCCGCCCTGCACGTGCAGCGCGCCCTTCGGCTTGCCGGTCGTGCCCGATGTGTACGCGAGCAGATACGGCGCCTCGGAATCGACCTCGACCGGCGGCAGCGTGCCCGGCTGCTTCGCGACGAGCTCGGGCCATGTCCGCGTCTCGCGGTTCCACTCGATGACGTGCTCGAGCGGACCCGCTTCGTCAAGCGTCGCGCGCATGTCGATCCGCTTGCCGCGGCGCAGCGACCAGTCGGCGCAAATGGCGACCTTCGCCTCCGAGTCCTCGAGGCGCGACGCGATCGCGGGCGCGGCGAAGCCGGAGAAGATCGGCACCTGCACGGCGCCGATGTGCGCGCACGCATGCGACGCGATCGCGACCGCGGGGCACATCGGCATGAAGATCGCGACGCGATCTCCTTCGCGTACGCCGAGGTCGACAAGCGCCTCGGCAAGCTGCGTCACCTGTCGCGACGCCTCGTCCCAACTCAGCGACTCGCGCGTTCCATCCTCATAGAGCCCGACGAGCGCTTCCTCGTCGCTCGCCCGTCTGTGCACACAGACGCGCGCGACGTTTAGCCGGCCGCCCGTGAACCACGTCGTCCACTCCGGGCCGCGCGAACTGTCGACGACCGAGCCCCACGGTGTCGAAAACTCGAGGCCCAGATCGTCTATCAGCGTGGGCCAGAACCGTTCCGGCTCCTCGACCGAGATCCGGTGGAGTGCGTGGAAGCCGTCCGCGCCGAGCCGGCGCGCGAGCCGCGTGACGTTCGCGCTCTCGACGAGGTCGGGTGTGGGTTGCCAGACGAAGGGGTCCATTGCTAGTCTCTACTAACTTAGTGACTGCTAACAGGGAGTTGAAGTGAAAGCGCGCATTTTCGCGGAGGAGAACAAGAAGTGGTGGACGTTGGCCGCCGTTTCGTTCGGCCTGTTCATGATCATGCTCGACAACACGATCGTGAACGTGGCGCTGCCGACGATCGAGCGCTCACTGCACCTGAAGATTTCCGAGCTCGAGTGGGTCGTCACGGGCTACGCCCTGACCTTCGGCGCGCTCATGCTCACGGGCGGCAAGCTCGCCGACCTGCTCGGCCGGCGCGCCGTCTTCGTCGGCGGCCTCGTCATCTTCACGCTCTCGTCGCTCGCCTGCGGTCTCGCCGGCAGCGCGAGCGTGCTGATCGCCGCGCGTGTCGTCCAGGGCATCGGCGCCGCGCTCATGAACCCGTCGACGCTGTCGATCATCACCGTCACGTTCCCGCCGAAGCAGCGCGGAACGGCGATCGGGGTCTGGGCGGGCATCTCCGCGCTCGCACTCGCGATCGGCCCGCTCACCGGCGGCCTGATCGTCGAGCGGATCAACTGGAACTGGATCTTCTACATCAACGTGCCGATCGGCGTGCTCGCGATTCTCGCGGCGTTCGCGCTCATTCCCGAGTCGCGTGACACCTCGGCTGAGCAGAAGCCCGACATCGCTGGGCAGATCACCTCTGCGCTCGGTCTCTTCGCGCTCAGCTACGGCCTGATCGAGGCGAACAACTATGGCTGGACTTCGGGCCGCATCCTTGGCTCGTTTGCGCTTGCGGTCGTCTCGCTTGCCGCGTTCATCGCGCTCGAGATGCGCCAGCGGCTGCCGATGCTCGACCTGAGCCTGTTCCGCAATCGCGGCTTCGCCGGCGCGAACACGGTCATGGGCTTCGTCGGTCTCGCGATGTTCGGCATCTTCTTCTACGTCTCGTTGTACACCCAGCAGGTGCTCGGCTTCTCGCCGATCCAGGCGGGGGCCGCATTCCTGCCGTGGACGGTGCTCATCATCCTGCTCGCGCCCGTCGCCGGAAAGCTGTCCGACCGGCTCGGGCCTCGCCGCTTCGTGACGACCGGCATGGCGATCCTCGCGGGATCGATGGTCGTTTTCGCGCAGTCGGGCGTCGGCGCGAGCTATTGGGCGCTTCTGCCCGGGATGCTGCTCGGCGGCCTCGGCATGTCGATCGCGATGGCCCCGACCACGGCCGCTGCGATGCACTCAGTCAGCCCCGACAAGGCGGGAGTGGGCTCGGCCGTGCTGAACAGCATGCGCCAGGTCGGCGGCTCGCTCGGCATCGCGATCATGGGCGCGATCGTCGCGTCCGGGGTTTCGACCTCGCTCGCGTCCGGCCATTCGCGTCCGGTCGCCTTCGTGAACGGCTACCACCACGCCATCTATGTGTCTGCGGCGATCGCGCTCGCAGGCTCGGTGATCGCGTTCACGACGCTCGGCCGCGCACGCGCGCGCCAAGAGGCGCCGGCGGTGTCGAACCTGGAGCCGGCCGCATGACCGTTGCTCCGACCCGTCTCCCTGCCGCCGAGCGGCGGATCGCGCTGCTCGACACGGCAGTGCGCGTCTTCTCGGAAGGGAGCTACCGGGGGACGACGACCTCGGAGATCGCCCGCGCAGCCGGCGTGAGCGAGCCGATCCTCTATCGCCACTTCGCGTCGAAGCGCGATCTGTACATCGCGGCGCTCGACCACGTCTGGGAAAAGGCGAAGGGCCTCTGGGAGGCGAAGCTTCTCGGCGCGAGCGACGTCAGCCAGGGCCTGGACGACGTCGGCCGCGGGCACTTCTCCGTGCGCGACTGCAAGTTCCAGCTCGCCGAGCTGTGGGTTCAGGCGCTCGGTGAGGCCGGCGACGACCCGGAGCTCCGGAAGCACCTGCGCCGGCACATGCGGTCCGTCCATGACTTCCTCGCCGACGTCATCCGGCGCGGGCAGGCTGAGGGCTCGCTCGCCGCGAACCGCGATCCCGACGCGGAGGCGTGGATCTTCCTCTCGGGCGGGATCTTCGGCATGGTCGGCCGCCGGATCGGCCTACTCGACGACACCGACATCGCCGCCATTCGCGCCGCCCGGCTCGAGTGGTTGAGGGCCTAAGGCTGCGACCAGGTCGCGACTAGGTCGCGACCTGGTCGCTGGACGTGTCTGAAAGAGAAAGGCCCCGGCTGCGGCTCCGGGGCCTTTCTGAGAGGCGCGCCCATCCTGTTAGCGGCTTCGGAGATCCGGCTCTGCGGCTCAGCCGCATCTCCGTTCTACCGCCGGGATGCTCCGGCGCGCCCCCTGCAAACCCGAGCCTGGCGTCCGGCCGGTTGCAAGGTGGCCCCAATATACGAGCCTTCTTCGACGGAGTCAAGTGGGCCGGTCAAGTAATTTGTCTTTGCCTCTCTTGACCGCAAATTGCGGGCATTCATGCCCCTTTTGGGGGATGTCCGGAGCAGCCATCTTGACCTTTGGTGAAGCGTAGGGTTGACTTCTTCCGTTCCTATGTCTGATGCTGCCGTTCGCCGCCAGGCCTTTCCGAGTGCGCTCGGGCTCGGCGAGCGCCTGCGCCAGCTCCGCGTCGCCGCCGGGCTGACGCAGACGGAGCTCGCGGGCGACCGCTGCTCGAAGGAGTACGTGTCGCAGATCGAGCGCGGGAAAACCCGTCCCACGCGCGAGACGATCGAGTGGTTCGCGGTCCGACTCGGCGTCGACGCCGGTTTCCTCGCCAACGGTGTCGCCACCGACGAGCGCGCGCGGCTCGACGCGGGCCTAAGCCGCGCAGAGGCGCTGCTCGAGGTGCCGCGCAACGAAGAGGCGGCGGAAGAGTTCGATGCGCTCGTCGTCGCGGCCCGCGCCACAGGGCTGCACGACCTGCAGGTGCGCGCGCTGCGCGGCGCCGGCCGCGCGCAGATGCGCGTCGGCGGCTTACGCCGGGCGCTCGACCTCCTCAACGAGGCGCGCGGCTTCGCCGAGGCGGACACGTTCTCCGACATCGAGCGCGCCGAAGTGCTCTTCGCGCTCGGTGTCTGCCGGTACCAGCTGAACAGCGTGCAGACGGCGATCGGCCTCCTGAACGAGGCGATGACGCTCGCCGACCGCTCCGAGCTTCCGTCCGACTCGCTGCGCTCCAACATCCTCTCGTGGCGCTCCCGTTGTTGGCGCCGCCAGCGCGACTACGAAGCCGCGCGAGAGGACATTGAGCGCGCGCTCCAGCTCGCGGAGGATGCCGCCGATCCCGCCACGATCGGTGCCGCGTACTTCCAGGCCTCGCTCGTCGCCGACCGCGAGGGCCACTGGGTTCTCGCGCGCACGTATGCAGAGCGTGCACGCGCGGCGTACGAGGAGCTCTCCGACCGCGTGTTCGTCGGGCAGCTGACGAACAACCTCGGCGCGATCAACTTCCTCCTCGGCAAGACCGACGAAGCGGTGGCGCAGCTGAAGGAGGCCTTCGGCATCGCGCTCGAAACCGGCCGCGACGCCGACGCGGCGCGCGCGGTCTCCTCGCTCGCGCAGGTTCATCTCCGCACCGGCAACGTCAAGCAGGCCGAGGAGCAGGCGCGCCACGCGCTTCGGCTCCTCGACGGCCGCGAGGACTACCTCGACGAGATCGGCAGCGTGCAGCTCGTCCTCGGTCGCGCGTTGCTCGAGCAGGGCCGCCTCGACGAGGCGGAGGAAGCGATGGTCGCGGCAGAGTCGAGCTACGACCAGCTCGGATCCGCGAGCCACCGCGCGGCGGCGTGGATCGCCCGCGGCGATCTCGCGGCGCGGCGGGGCGACGACAAGCTTTCGGCGCAGCTCTATCGCAACGCCGCCGAGGCGTTGCAGGATGTCAGGTTCTAGGCCGGGAGGAGGTGAAAGACGTGAGAAAGAAGTTGATCCTGATCGTGGTGGCAGCGGCATTGATCGCGATCGCATTCGCAGGGCTGCACGGCATCCAGCCCGCAGGTCTGAGCGACGGCGGCTATTGGTAGACGGTCGTTTTGCGGACTGAGCGCTGCGGTCATGTGACGCTCAGTCCGGCGGTGCAGGCACAACTTGCGGTCAGAGGGCTTCTCGGTAGTCGGTCGACTACGGGATGTCGCCGTTCGTCGAGCCCATGCGCTCGATGACGACTTGCGGGACGCGCGCGTGCGGGCTGAGGCGAAGCGCCATGCGCACGACCTCGGCACAGTCCTCGGGCCGGATCATCTCGGTCGGTTCGATCCCGGACCATTGCGCCATGGGCGTGTCGACGAAGCCGGGACAGATCGCGATCGCGCGCACGCCGTCGCCGTCGAGCTCGCCGTTCAGCGAGTTCGTGAGCGAGATGACCGCCGCCTTGGTCGCGCCGTAGGTCGCGAGACCCGGAGTCGGGAGCGTTCCCGCGATCGATGCAAGGTTGACGATCAAGCCCCTCGCTTCGCGTAGCAACGGGATCGCCGCCTGCGTGACGAGGAAGAGCCCGCGCAGGTTGACGCCGAGCTGCAGGTCGAGGTGCTTCGCCGGCAGGTCCTCGACGCGGCCGGCGATGCCGACGCCCGCGGAGTTGACGAGCACGTCGAGCCGGCCGTAGCGCTTGCGATGCGCGGCGACGAGCGCCGCGCAAGACTCTGCGTCGGAGACATCCGCGGCGACGGCGAGTGCATCGAGCTCCTTTGCGGCTGCCTCGACCTTGTCCACCCGCCGCGAAGCGACCGTGAGCCCGAACCCTTCGTCGCGGAGCATGCGCGCGATCGCGAGCCCGATGCCCGAGGACCCGCCCGTGATCAGCGCCGTGCGTTCCATCCCGCGTACAGTAAATCGCAGTGGAGGCGACGCTCACCGGATTGACCGCCGGCGGCGGCTGCGCGGCGAAGTACTCGGCCGCCCGGCTCGAGGAGTTGCTGAAGGGATTCGTGCCCGTCGAGGCCGAGAACCTCCTCGTCGGCCTCTCGCCTCCGGACGACGCCGCGGTGTACAAGCTCGACGACGAGCGCGCGCTCGTCTTCACGGTCGACTTCTTCCCGCCGCTCGTCGACGACCCGGCGGTCTTCGGTCGCATCGCGGCGACGAACGCATTGAACGACGTTTTCGCGATGGGCGGCGTGCCGCTCCTGGCGCTCTCGATTGCGGCGTTTCCGGAGGAGCTGCCGACGAGCGTGCTCGCAGCGGTCTTCTCCGCCGCCGACGAGCAAGTGCGCGCCGCCGGCGCGCTGCTCGCCGGCGGGCACACGATCCGCGATGCCGAGCCGAAGTACGGTCTCGCCGTCGTCGGCACCGTGCATCCCGACGGGATCTGGCCGAAGGCGGGCGCGCAGGCTGGAGACGCGCTGCTGCTGACGAAGCCACTCGGCACCGGACTCGTTCTCGCCGGCAAGGGCGACATCGGCGAGGCGGTGCGATGGATGACGACGCTCAACGCCGCGGCGGCCGACACGCTGCGCCCGTTCACGCCGAACGCAGTCACGGACGTGACCGGCTTCGGGTTGTTCGGTCACGCGTACGAGATCGCCGACCGCAGCGGTGTGCGCGTCCGCATCGACGCGGACGCAATGCCCGCGCTTGGCGGTGCGCTCGAGCTCGCACGCTCCGGCGTGCGAACGGGCGGCGATCCGCGCAACCGCGAGTTCGCTCCCGTCGACGCCGACGGCGTGAAAGAAGACCTGCTCGCGCTCGGCTACGACGCGCAGACGGCCGGTGGGTTGCTCATCTCGCTGCCGGCGGAGAAGGCGTTCTCGCTCGAGGCAGAGTTCCGCGCGCGCGATCTCTTCATCCGCCGCATCGGCGGTGTCGAGGAGGGTGCCGGCGTTGTCGTCAGTTAGCCTCCCGCGCCGGTTCGCGCTCGAGCTGACGCCCGAGCAATTCGTCTGGGTCGCGCGCGCGGCGGTGGCATGTCTCGTCGGAATCGTGGCGACCGGCGCGACAGTGCGTCTCACCGGCTCGGGGCTCGGCTGCCCGCACTGGCCGACGTGCACGACCGCGCATGCGTTGCCGCGGGGCTACCACTCCGACATCGAGTTCGCAAACCGTGTCGTGTCAGCGGTGACGATTTTCGCCACCCTTGCGCTCGCTCTCGCGGCGTTCCGCACCCCGCATGCACCCTGCCGTTTCGCCGTCGCCGTCTTCCTGGGCACGCTCGCCCAGGCGCCGCTCGGCGCGATCACCGTGTACTACCACCTCAATCCGTACCTCGTCATCTCGCATCTGCTCCTCTCGCTCACCGTTCTCGGCCTCGGCGTGTTGACGCTGTTGTTCGCGCATCCGGGCGGCGCGTCGTTGCCGGCGATCGCGCGGACAGGAGGTGCGGCGTTGATGATCGCGATTGCTGTTCTCGTCGTGACTGGAACGCTCTCGACTGCCGCGGGCCGGTTCCCCGGCAGCAACGGCACGCAGGTCGTCCAGCGGATCGGCAACTTCCACGACGCCGTCTGGCTGCACGTGCGCGCGGTCGCGGCGTTCGGAATCGTCTTCCTCGCGCTTGCCGCGTGGGCGTGGACGCGCCGTCGCGAGTCGCCGTGGTTTCTGCGCGGTTGCGCAGGGCTGCTCTTGATCCTCCTCGCCCAGATGGGGCTCGGCGAGCTGCAGTACAGGACATACGGAACCGTCCCGTGGTGGGTGGTCGTCCTGCACGTCGCGCTCGCCGCGGGCCTGTTCGCCTGGACGGTCGGCCTCGTCGCGCGTCTATGGCGCCCCGTACACTCAGTCAATGGCTGAGCTGAACGTTGCGTTTCGGCCGGAGCTCAAGAAGCCTGTCCTGATCTGCGCATTCCGCGGCTGGAACGACGGCGGACAGGGCGCATCGCTCAGCGGGGGCTACCTCGCGAAGCTGTGGAACGCCGAGCGCTTCGCCGAGATCGACTGCGAGGGCTTCTACGACTTCCAGGCCACGCGTCCGCACGTAACGCTCGTCGACGGGATGACGCGGCGGATCGACTGGCCGGAGAACGCGTTCTTCCACGCGGCGATTCCCGACGCGGACCGCGATGCCGTACTGCTGCTCGGCGTCGAGCCGAGCCTGCGCTGGAAGACATTCACGGGGCTCGTGCTCGGGCTTGCGAAAGATCTCGGCGTCGAGATGGTCGTCACCTTCGGCTCGCTGCTCGCCGACGTCCCTCACACGCGCCCCGCGCCCGTGACCGGCGCAGCGACCGATCCCGAGCTCGTCGAGCAGCTCGGCCTCGAACCGTCACGCTACGAGGGGCCAACGGGAATCGTCGGCGTCGTGCACGACGCATGCCGCGAGGCGGGCATTCCGTCCGTGAGCTTGTGGTCGGCGGTCCCGCACTACGTTTCGCTCGCGCCGAGCCCGCGCGCGGCGCTCGCGCTCGTGCGCCGCTTCGGCGAGCTGCTGAACGTGCAGATCGACCTCTCCGAGCTCGAGCAGGCGTCTGAGGAGTACAGCGAGCAGGTGACCGAGGCGGTCTCGACGGACGCGGAGACTGCGAGCTACGTCGAGGAGCTCGAGCGTCGCGTCGACATGCTCGCCGAGGAAGACGATCTCCCGTCCGGCGAGACGCTCGCGGCGGAGCTCACGCGCTTTCTGCGCGAGCGGGACGAGGAAGAAGAGGACGGCCCGGAGGGGCCTGCGGTCTAGCTCTCGGCCGCGGGCTTGCGGCGGCGTCGGCGTCGCCGCGGTCGCGCGGGTTCGGCCGCTTGAGAGCCGGCGACCAGGTCGCCGGAGGTGACCTGGTCGCTGCCGTTGCCGGTCGCAACGGCAGGCTTCTTCTTCCGCCTGCGCCGCCGCCTGTTGCGGCTCGACTGCTGCTTCGGCGCTGGGAGGTTCTCCGAGAGGGCCAGCGCGACCTCCTCGATCGTGCCGAGCTTCTCGCGCGCCTCCTCAAGCACCTTCGTCGCGCGCGGCGTATACCCCTCGGCGGACGCGAGCAGAGCCGCGCCCACCTGGATCGGTAGCTCGAGCGCGGTGCGCACGAGCTTTGTCGCGTTCTCTTCGTGCCGGTGGCCGCGCGAGTTCGCGAGCGCTCCGAGCAACCGCTTCGCCTCCGGATAGTCCGTCGACGCCCGCCGGTCCTGCGCTTTGCGCGACGCGCGCGCGAGCTTCCACGTCCAACGCGCGAGAATCTGCTCCGGCGCATCCGGCTTTCCGTCTGCGATCGAGCGCAGAAGGATGCGAATGCCGGCGAGCCGCTCCTTCTCCCACGGTGGTGCCTGCGTTACGAGCGTGACGAGATCGTCGAAGTCGGCGCGCTCGACGCGCATCGAGACGCGGTCCTGCAGCGCCATCATGCGCAGGCGACGGTTCGGGTTCTCCGCGGCGCAGCTCGTCAAGAACTGCTCGAGTGCGCCCTTCGTCGCGCGGCCTTCGGTGAGCTTCTGTACGAACGACGCGCGCTCGTCGAAGCGGATCTGACGGCCGGCGATCGTCGCCCAATAGCGCTGCTCGTCGTCGTCGAGGTAGCGCGGATCGACGCGCTGCCACTCGCGCTGGATGACGGCGATGCGGCGTCGGACGTCCGGCGTGACCGGAACAAGCCATGGCGCAGGCGTGAGGCGCCGGCGTGCGCGGCGTTGCGATCTGCGGCGCGGCGCCGGCGTGACTCGAGCGCCCTCGCGATAGAAGTCGGCGTCGAGCAGCGAGTGCAGCGAGACGACACGCTCGTTGTGCGTCGCGCCCTTCGGAACGAAGTCGACGACGATGCCCGCTTCCTTGCGCGGATGCATGCGCATGATGCGGCCGATGCGCTGCTGATACACGCGCTTCGACGCTGTCGGCGCGAGGTGCATGCACACCGTCGCGCGCGGTGAGTTCCAACCCTCCGCGAGCAGCTGCGCGTTGATCAGGACGTTGATCTCGCCGCGCTCGTAGGCAGCGAGCGTCTCGGCGAGGCGCACGGGCGGCGTGCGCCCGGAGACCGCTTCCGCTTTCAGCCCGGCGGCGCGGAACTCCTGCGCGAGGTTGTACGCATGGTCGACGCCCGCGGCGTAGACGATGCCGGGCGTGTTGTCGAAGCGGTCGCGGTAGAGGCTCGCCGCCGCCTGGTTCAAGGCCTGGTGGTCGAGCGTTTTCGCGAGGATCTCCTGGTCGAAGTCGCCGCCGACGATCGGCACGGAGTTGATTGCGGCGACGGGCGGGACGCGCAGGTCGCGGAGCGGGGCGATGAGGCCGCGGCGCGCGGCATCCTGCAGCGGCAAGTCGTCGACGGAGGCGGGAAAGACGTCGGAGACCTGCTTCGCGATCAGCTGCTCGGTCGCGGTCATACCGATGTAGATCGGCTCTGGGAACGAGCGGATCGCCGCAGACGTCTTCTCGCCGAGCGCGGTGTGCGCCTCGTCGCAGATGACGAGCTGGTACGCGCTGCGGCTGATCGTGTCGACGTGGCGCGCGAACCACGCGTAGGTCTGGATCGTGAGGGGGTTGTCCTTCAGCGGCTCCTTACCCGTCACGATTGCGTCGGTGAAGCGGTCGCCGTAGCCCTCGGTGGTCAGGTCGCGATCGAACTGCGAGACGAGCAGACGGCGATGCGTGAGGATGAGGACGCCGAGCGTGCGGGCTGCTTCGACGAAACCGGCGGCGGCGATCGTCTTGCCCGACGCGGTCGGATGGCGGAAGCGGTAGCGACGCACGGCACCGGGGTCCTGCTCGGGTGACAGCTCCTCCGGCTCCGCTTCGTCTGTGCTGTCGACGGTGACGACGAGCGTCGCGTCCTCGTCCTCCTCTTCCTCTTCGACCTCTTCGAGCTCGACCGCGGTGAGCGCGTGGCCGTTGCCGTTCTGCTCCTCGACGCGCTGCGTTGCCGCGATCAGCTCCGTGAGCATGCCCGCGAGCGCGTCCACCTGATGGCGGCGGAGCGATGTGCCGGCGGCGGTGGTTGCATCGGGATCGGCAAGGACGCGCTCGAGCCCGAGCATGAGGCCGTAACGCACCTTCCACTGCGGGCTCGGCTTCTTCTTGCTGGCATCCATCTCGGCGATCGCGTCGTCGAGCGCGCGCCGTCTGGCGGTGCCCGGCGCGAGCGACTCTTCGGGGTTCTCACCGGCACGCAGGAACGGCTCGCCCGCCCACGCTTCGGCGCGGGTTGCATCGGCGGCGAGAGGGTGTGCCGCCTCGGAAAGGATCGTCGGCTGCTGGATGGCTTCCTGCATGTGCGCAGCACATTCGTGTGCTGCAACCTTCGAGAGGTGCGGATTCGCCTGAGTCCCCTGGGGCGGATCGCGCGTCTAGAAGTGTACCCGGCCTTCCGGAAGCGTCAACCGCCGAGGCCGCCGAAAATGGCGAAGGGGTTGCCCGGAGTGACCTCGTAGACGAGCTCCCCGCCGGGCTCGACTTCGCCGTGGAGCCGCCTGGCGAGCGCCTCGGCATCCTCCTTCGAGCGGCAGCCGGCGATGACGTAGTCGAACGTGCGGGCGGGCTTGTAGCCCTCGGCCTCGAGCTTCGCGGCAAGCGCGTCGGCCTCAGCGCGCGAGGTGCATTGGACCCGCACCTCCCACGGCGCGTAGCCGTGATCGAGCTCCTCCTCTTCCCACGTCACCGCCTTCGGCTCGTCGTCCCAGCGCTCCTCGTTCTCGAGCCAGTGCTCTACGCGGCTTTCGTTCGCCTCGATTCCGAGCTCGCGCAGCTCGGCCGCGATCACCGTGTGCGCCTTGTCCGCCGCGGCCCACGACGACGCGTAGACGAACAGCTCGTTGCCGTCGCGCGACACGGCGAGGCGATCGTTCTCGAGCTCGTGCGCGAGCTCGCGCGCTTCCGCGCCGAGGCCGAGGCCCAGGCGGTCGAGAAGCCCGGTCGCATGTTGTTCTTCCGCAAGCTCGATGTGGATGCGCCAGTCGTCGCGTGCCATCAGACGTGAACCTTGCCCGATTGGCCCGTCACGACGCCGGCCTGGAAGAGCGGCCAGCCGGCACCGAGGATGAGCGCCGCGTCGACGTCGGCCGGATCGCCGACGACGCCTTCGGCGAGCAGGTGCCGTACCTCGTCCGACACCTCCTCGAGTGCGTCGTCGCGGATCTGCTCCGTCGTCCGGCGCTCGCCCTTCGGCGGCGTGAGCGGAAAGCGGTCGGGCCACGCCGCGTTCATCGTTTCCAGCACGTGCTGCGCGACCGCGGGGCCGACGAGCTCGCGCAGGATCGACGGCGCCATCGGCATGCCGAGCGACAGGATCGCCTCGTCCGTCTCCTCGACCGTGTTGCCGTTTGCGAGCGCATCCATCAGAACCGTCGTCATCCGCGTGAGCAGCCGGTTGACGACGAAACCGGGCGCGTCGCTGACGATCACGCCGCGCTTGCGCAGCTTTTGCACTACATCCCAGGCGGTCGCGAGCTGCTCGTCGGTCGTCTGCGGCGTCCGCACGATCTCGACCAGCGGCATGACGGCGACGGGATTGAAGAAGTGCAGGCCGACGTCGGCGCCCATCGCCTCGACCGACAGCGATGACGTGTTCGTCGCGAGGATCGCGTCCGGCGCTGCTTCTCGTACGGCGGCGAAGACCTCCCGCTTCACGGCGAGCTCCTCGAAGACCGCCTCGAGTACGAGGTCGCAGCCGGCGAAGCTGCCCGTTTCGACGACCGCGCCCGGGACCTCCTCGCGAATCGACGCGACTGCGGCTTCGACGCGAGCAGCGTCGATGTCCTGGATGACGACCGGCACCTTCAGCCGGCGCGCGAAGAGCGTTGCGAGCTGCGTCGCCATGAGGCCCGCGCCGACGATGCCGACCTTCGCGATCGCGCGCGGCGCCGCGTTGGGAAGGTTCGGCGGTCGCTTCGAGCGGCGCTCGACGACCGTGAAGCCGTAGACGGAGTTCCGCGCCTGCGGGCTGACGATCAGCTCGCCCATCGCGGCCTCTTCGGCGGCGAAACCCTCGTCGAGCGTCCAGTCGCGCGCCCCCGCGATGAGGTCGAGCGCGACGTACGGCGCGCGCGTCGCGCCGTGCACCGAGTCGTCGATGCGCGCGCGCGTCTTGCGCACGACCGTCTCGAGCTCGGACCAGTCGGGATCCGTGCGCGTGATCTCGCGGGCATGCTCGATCGACGCGTCCACGAATCCGTCCGGGTCGAGCAGCGCGTCGGCGATGCCGAGCTCGACCGCGTCCTCCCCCTTCAAGAGCTTGTTCTGCCGCAGCGGGTTGAGCACGATCACCCGGGCAGCGGATTCGGGCCCGATGAGCTTCGGCAGCAGCTGCGTTCCGCCCCAGCCGGGAATGATCGAGAGCGCGACCTCGGGAAAGCCGACGTGGCGCACGTCGGAGGCGATCGTGCGCACCGTGCAATGGAGCGCGAGCTCGAGGCCGCCGCCGAGACATGCGCCGTTGATCGCGGCGACGGTTGGGAACGGCAGCAAGCGGATCCGGCCGAACAGCTCGCGGCCGGCGCGAATGCCGGTTCCTGCATCTGCGGACGTGAACTCGTCGATGTCGGCGCCGACGCAGAAGACGCCGGGCTTGCCGGTGAAGACCGCCGCACTCCAGTCGCCTTGCTCGAGCTCCTCGAGCACGGGCACTGCCGATTCGAGCGCAGCGCGGCCAAGGGTGGTCGGGCGGTCGGTGCCGTTGTCGAGACGCACGACCGCGACCGTGCCGTCACGCTCCAGGCGGAACATCCGAGGAACGATACTTTCGCTGTGAACTGGGCCGAGCGGGCACAGGCGGCAATCGAGCGGTATGACTCGGGAGAGGCCCGCGACCTCGATCAGCGGCAGCTGACGCAGCTCGGCAACGCGGCGTGGGCGGCCGGGCTCTGTCTGCTGATGGACGGCCGCCGTGAGGAGTCGGCCGAATGGCTGCGCCGCGCGGCCGAGCGCTACCGCGAGAGCTGGGAGGCGGGCGCGCCTGCCGATTCGTGGGGCAGGCCGATTGCCGCAATGAAATCGCTCCTGCTCGCCGGCGACGACGCGAGCGCCGCCGCGCACTGGGCGCTCGATGCAGGCGCGGCCGACGCGGAGTCGCCGATCGGAAGATACGCCGGGACGCTCGCGCTGCTCGTCCTCGGCCGCGACCACGACGCCCTCCATCTCGCGGGCACGCTCCGCGAACGCGATGACTTCCCGCACGACGTCGCCGATGCGCTGGCCGAGCTTGCCGCCGACGAGAATCGCGTCGAGTACGCGGTCGCCGTCGAGCAGATCCTCGACTCGTTCGAGACGCGCACGGACTTCCTCGAAGACGTTCCCGTCGCCGACACCGTGCTGATCGTGCAGGCGCTCGCCGAGCCGCGCGGCCTCGCGATCGATCTGCCGGCGTCTCCGCTTCTGCCCTAGAGCAGCGCGGCTGCGGCGGCGTCGAGCACGACGATCGTTTCCTCGCCGCGTACGAGGCTGCCCGGCGTCGCGCGCGACGGCTGGTCGTGGAACGCGCGTCGCACTGCGTTCGCCTTCCCACCGCCGGTCACGAGGAACACGACGGTTCGCGCCGTGCACAGCGCCGGCAGCGTCAACGTGATCCGGTCGACGAAGGGCTCGAGCTTTGCCTCGGTGCCGATCGCGCGCCGCTCGGTCTCGTCGAGAGTCGGCTCGTCCGGAAAGAGCGACGCGACGTGGCCGTCGGGGCCGAGACCAAGGAGCACGAAGTCAAATCGGTCGACTGCGCTCAGCTCTTGCTCGTACGCGTCCGCGCCCGCGTCGCGGCCGAGCTCACCGCGCATCCGGTGCACGGCGCGCGGCGTGACACGATCGAGCAGCGTCTCCTGCACGAGCTTGTAGTTCGACAGATCGTCGACCGGTGAGACGCACCGCTCGTCGCTCCACCAGATCTCGCTGTCGCTCCAGTCCGGCTGCGCGAGCTCGTACGCGCGGCGTGGGCTCGATCCGCCCGTCAGCACGACGTGCCCCGACGCCGAAGCGAGCCGCTCGGCCACCACACGGGCGGGGTCGTCCTCGACGAGGATCTCCATTAGGCGGCGTGCGCAACGTCGAGCGGGATGAGCCCCCGCCCGTAACCGGCGAGGAGATACACGCTCGCGAGGCCGGCCCACTCGCCGTACGGCGCGAGCAGTGCGGCCGTCTCCGCGCCGTCGACCTCGCGGCCGAGCTGCGTTCGCAGCAGCTTGATGAGGCCGAGGTCGCCGACGAGCCCGCGGTCGTAGCGGCCTAGCCCTTCGAGGAAAACGATGCCGACCGACCACGGGCCGAGCCCGCGCTCGCGTCCGAGGCGCGCCGCAACGACGTCGCTCGGCTGGTCGTGCAGGCGCTCGAGCTCGAACGAGCGGCAGATGGAGACGAGCGCCGCTGCGCGGCGTGCATGCAACCCGAGCGCGCGCAGGCGCGACGGCGCGAGCGCGGCGAGATCAGTCGTCGTCGGCGCCACGTGCAAGCCGTTCGCGGCGGACGCGCACAGCGTCCGCACGATCTTCCGCTCGAGCTGGCGTGCGCGCCTCGCCTCGATGAGCTGTCCGCAGAACGCGCGCAGCAGCGCATGCGCGACCGTCGACACGCGAACGGGACGCAAGCCGCGCAGCTCGCGCGATGCGCGGGCGAGCAGCGCGTCCTCACGCGTGCGAGCAAGAAACCCGGAGTGGTCGTCGTCGAGCGCGAGGATCCAGCGCATGCGATCCGCTCCGGCTGCGGACTCGGCGCGAATCGTCACCGTGCCGTTCGGAGACTGTCGCGCGGCGGTGAGCTCGACGTTCCCGTCGATCGCCAGCGCCTGCGTCAACACGCCGTCGCGGAACGTTCTCGTCCCGTCGCCTGCGATCCGTGCCGACAATGCCAGCGAGTACGGCCCGCGCGGCGTGACCGCCAGCTCGATGGTCAACGCTCGGCGTGCGCTTCAGCAGGCGTCGCGCGCAGCATCAAGCCCGTGGCGCGGTCGAGGACCTCGGCCGCGTCGGTGTCACGCCCGGCCTTCTGCAGGAGATGGCCCCAGGAGTGGCAGATCCGGGCCGCCTCGCGATGAAGTCCCTGCCCCTCGAGTACGCCGGCAGCATGCCCATACGAGGAGTGCGCTCCCTCGTGATCGCCGGACAATGCGAGGGCGTCCGCTAGCGCTCCGGTCGCGTATGCCTCATCGACAAGCGACAGGCCCTGGAGCTCGAGCGCCAGTCGGGCGTAATGCGTCGCGCGCTCTGTATCTCCGCGCAGGGCTGCTGCGCGCGACAGCAAGATCTTGAGCTCGGCCGAATCCTCGATCGAAGGGGTGACGCCGAAGAGTTTCCGCGCCTGCTTCAGATGCAGCTCGCTCGAGTCGGCGTCTTCGCGGGCGATCATGATCCGCGCCGCGAGCAGATGCGCGCGTGCGAGATGGAAGGAATCGTCCGTCGCCTCGAGGAGTGCGATCGCCTTCCTCACATTCGTCAAGGCGACCGCTTCGCGGCCCTCTTTGTGTGCCAGGCGCGCCATCGACCAGTACAAGCGCACGCGCATGTAGGGGTCAGCGGTATCTCTGACGAGCTCCAGCGCGCGCTCGACGACGGTCTCGGCGCGGGCGACGTCGCCGATGTCTGTGAGCGCATAGCTGAGGAGCGTTGCGTAGCGCGCGGCGAGCGTCGTCTCGCCGACTTGTTCGACCCCGTCCATGCAGCGTTCAAAGAGCTCCACAGCCTGCTTCGGCCGTCCCGCCGATGCGTACGCGCGGCCGAGCTGCGTGTAGATGTCGAAATGCTCGACCGGCATGAACGGCTCGTCGGCGATCGTCGCTTCGAGCAGCGACGCGGAGCGCTCGTACTCACCATGCTCCTGCGCCAGCGCGGCGAGAGCGACCCGTGCGCGCGTCGCTGCGGTGGTGTCGCCGGCTCCAACGGCTTCGGCGAGGAGTCTTTCGAGCGGCGCTTCGAGGTCGTCCCACTCACCCAGACGAACCGAGAGCTCGAGGTCCGCGAGCTGCAGCTCCCGCGCCTCGCTCGACGCGAGCCCCGATCCGGTCTCGAGAAAGTCGGCGGTGCAGCCGAGCTTCGCGGCCAGCTTGCGCAACGCCTTCACGGAAGGCTGTCGCGTCCCGGCTTCGATTCGGGAGATATAGGCGTACGAGACCCCGGGAGCAGCCAGCTCTCGCTGTGAGAGACCTCTCTCAAGCCGCAGGCGCTTGAGCCGCTGCCCGATCGTCTCGCCCGCGGCAGGCGATCGGTCGGAAGCCATTCGCCAGCGATTGTGACCCTTTCGGGCCGATCCGTCAATCGGGGGCTCACCGTCTTGTCAACTCCTCATGCTACCCAGTTGACCTACGTCAGCCGAAAGGAGGAGAGGTGCGGTACTCGTTCTACGTCAAGCTCGTGATGCTCCTGGTCGCGCTGAGCGCGATCGCGGTCTTCATCGCCGAGGCGCCCTGGGGCCCGAACTGATCGGTCGCGGCGGGCGGGAGCCGGTGACGGCCCCCGCCCGCTGTACCCTCGGGCGCCGATGACGGTCGTCGAGCTCGCCGTCTACGCCCTCCTCCTGGGCGTCGCCGCCGTCGCCGTCTGGCGGAGGCCGCTCGTCGCGCTCTACCTCTTCGTCGTCGGCCTGGCGCTCCACAACGCCGTGATGGCCGCGCTGTACGCCGCCGGCGTCCGCGGTTCGACGCTCACTGCGATCACGGCGTGGAAGGAGATCCTCCTTTCCGTGGCCCTCGCGCGCGTCATACGAAACGCGGCGCGCGAGCGGCGGCTCCCGTTCCGCCCCGGGATCGTCGACGCGCTTGCGCTCGCTTTCGCGCTGCTCGCCTGTGTGTATGCGCTCATCCCACAGTCGACGCTCGGCGGGCTTGCCCACCGGCACGCCGTGGCACTCGCTTTACGGCACGACGTCGTGCCGGTCGGCGCGTTCTTCCTCGGCCGCTTTCTCGTCGTCGGACGCGACGACCTCCGCCGGCTCGCGTGGACGTTGCTCGGCACGGCCGGCTTCGTTGCCGCGCTCGGGATCGTCGACGTGTACGCGGTTCCGATCGGCTGGTGGCGGACGAACGGCGTCGTCGACTACTTCCACAAGCACCTCGGCTACGACTATCACGGCACCGGCAACCTGCCGGAGAACTTCATCTACAACGTCGGCGGCGACAAGCCGTTCCTGCGTCGGCTCGTCTCGACGTTCCTGAGCCCGCTCGCATCCGGGTACCTCATGGTCGTCGCGCTCCTGCTTGCGCCGCGCCGCCGCATCGCGTTCCCGCTCGCCGTCGTCGCGTTCGCCGGCCTGCTGTTCACGTTCTCGCGCTCGTCGCTCGTCGCGCTCGCCGTCGGCCTCCTCGTCCTCGCCGTGCTGCGCCGCCGGCCGAAGGAGCTCGCAGCAGCCGTCGTCGTGATTGGCATCGCCGTCGGCTGGGCTCACCTCTTCCCGAAGATCGCGCCGACGGGAACGTTCACGAAGGCCGACCTGAAGTACCAGCACGCGCATGCCCAGGGTGCGACCGGATCTTTCAGCGCGACGAGCTCGAGCGAGCCGTCGCTGCGCGAGCACTGGGTTGCGCTGAAGGACGGCGTCCGGACGATGGTGCATCACCCGCAGGGCTACGGGCTCGGCAACGTCGGGCAGACGGCGTCGCGCACGAACACACCGCTGAAGGCGGGCGAGTCGAACTACACGGAGCTCGGCGTCGAGCTCGGCGTGCTCGGCGCGCTGTTCTGGCTCGCGTGGGGGCTCGCCCTCTTCCTCGGCCTTGTGCGTGCGCATTGCGCGTTGGTCGCTGCCGCGTTCGCGGCCATCCTCGCGCTTGCGGTGCAGACCGACGTCATCGGCGACCCATGGGTTGCGTACTGCGTGTGGGCGCTCGCCGGGACATCGCTCGCGAAGACTCTTGCGCGCGGTTCAGCGCCCGCTGTACCGTTGTCCTGAGTGACAACAACACGGCTGCTCGTCCTCGCGGCGATCGCCGCGGGCCTGCTAGCGCTCTTCCTCGCGGTGCGGCCGCACCGAGCTCCGCTGCTGCCGCGCTTCACGCCCGGCGTCGTGAGCACCGAGGTGACGCAGGCGAATGTCGGGGACACGGTGTGCCGCAGCGGCTGGACGAAGACGATTCGGCCTCCGGTCGCGTACACGAACGCGTTGAAGTTGAGGCAGATGCGCCGGTACGGCGAGCGCGGATCGCCCTCGGCGTACCAGGAGGACCATCTCATCAGTCTCGAGCTCGGCGGCGACCCCAGCGATCCGCGGAACCTCTGGCCCGAGCCGTATCCGCGCGCGTCCGCCGTCGACCAGATCGAGAACGAGCTGAATCACGAGCTCTGCACCGGCAAGCTCACGCTGCGCGACGCGCAGGACAAGGAGTCGGAGCTCAAGCACACGCAGGGGTAACCTTGCGGGCATGGCGATCGACTCGCGTGTGGACATCGGCCACGTCCACCTGAAGGTGTCCGACCTCGACCGCGCGCTCGACTTCTACGTCGGCGTGCTCGGTTTCGACGTCTTCCTCCGGCACGGCGACGAGGCCGCGTTCATCTCCGCCGGCGGCTATCACCATCACATCGGCCTGAACACGTGGGAATCGAAGGGCGGTTCCCCTCCGCCGCGCAACACGACCGGCCTGTACCACACGGCGATCCGGTACCCCGACCGCAAGTCGCTGGCGGACGCGCTCCGGCGCGTGACCGAGGCGGGCATCCCGCTCGACGGCGCGAGCGACCACGGCGTCTCGATCGCGCTCTATCTCCGCGATCCCGACGACAACGGCGTCGAGCTGTACTACGACATTCCGCAGGAGGACTGGCCGCGCGACGCGGGCGGGAAGCCGACGATGTGGAGCAAGCCCGTCGACCTCCAGGCTCTCCTCGCAGAGGCGGAGGCTTGAGACCGTTGCTATATCTGTACTGAGGGTCGTGGCAAAGCCCGTCGAGCAGCTCTCCCAGGTGATCGTCCGCTTCGCGGGCGACTCCGGCGACGGGATGCAGCTCACGGGCTCGCAGTTCACGTCCGAGACGGCCCTCCTCGGCAACGACATCTCGACGCTGCCCGACTTCCCGGCCGAGATCCGCGCGCCGGCGGGCTCGCTGCCGGGTGTCTCCGGCTTCCAGCTCCACTTCGCCGACTTCGACATCCTCACACCGGGAGACGAGCCGAACGTCCTCGTCGCGATGAACCCAGCGGCGTTGAAGACGAACATCAACGACCTGCCGAAGGGCGGGACGCTCATCGTCGACGAAGATGCGTTCAAGGAGCGCAACCTGCAGAAGGCCGGCTATGCGGTGAACCCGCTCGAGGACGGCTCGCTCTCCGAGTACCAAGTGCACGCGGTGCCGCTCACCTCGCTCACGGTCGGCGCCCTGAAGGGAATCGAGGGCGTGACGTCGCGCGAAGCGGAGCGCTCGAAGAACATGTTCGCGCTCGGGCTCATGTCGTGGCTGTACGGACGGCCCATTGAGCCGACGATCGAGTTCCTGCAGGCGAAGTTCGGCGCGAAGCGGCCCGAGATCGCGGAGGCGAACGTCAAGGCGCTGCAGGCCGGCTACGCGTTCGGCGAGACGACGGAGACGTTCGCGGTCACGTACGAGGTCAAACCGGCGAAGCTCAAGCCCGGCCTCTATCGCAACATCACCGGCAACCAGGCGCTCTCGCTCGGGCTCATCGCCGCGTCGAAGCAGTCGGGCTTGCCGCTCTTCCTCGGCGCGTATCCGATCACGCCGGCAAGCGCGATCCTCGAGGAGCTCGCGGGCTACAAGAACTTCGGCGTGCGCACGTTCCAGGCGGAGGACGAGATCGCCGCGGCGGGCGCCGCCGTTGGTGCCGCGTTCGGCGGCGCGCTCGGCGTGACGACGTCGGCGGGTCCCGGCATCGTGCTGAAGGCGGAGACGATCGGGCTCGCGATCATGCTCGAGCTACCGCTGCTCATCTGTGACATCCAGCGCGCGGGGCCGTCGACTGGCATGCCGACGAAGCCTGAGCAAGGCGATCTCTTGCTGGTGCTCTACGGGCGCAACTCGGAGTCGCCGGTGCCCGTCGTCGCTGCACGCTCGCCATCGGACTGTTTCGATGCGGCGATCGAGGCGTGCCGCATCGCGCTCAAGTACCGCACGCCCGTCTATCTGCTGTCGGACGCGTATCTCGCGAACGGTTCCGAGCCGTGGCTGCTGCCCGACGTCGAGTCGCTGCCCGACATCTCGACGGCCTTCGCAACCGAACCGAATGTCGACGGCGAGTTCATGCCGTATCTACGCGACGACCAGACCCTCGCACGGCCGTGGGCGATTCCGGGAACGCCCGGCCTCGAGCATCGCATCGGCGGGCTCGAGAAAGCGGACGTGACCGGGAACATCTCGTACGACCCCGACAACCACGACCTGATGACGCGCCTGCGCACACAGAAGGTGGCGGGCATCGCCAGCGACATCCCCGAGCTCGAGGTCGACGATCCCGAAGGCAATGCGAAGGTGCTCGTGCTCGGCTGGGGCGGGACGTATGGCCCGATCGCCGCGGCTTGCCGGCGCGTGCGGAAGGGTGGCGGCAACGTCGCGCAGGCGCACCTGCGTCACCTCAATCCGTTCCCGCGCAACACGGGCGAGGTCCTGCGCCGCTACGACCGCGTGCTCATTCCGGAGATGAACCTCGGTCAGCTGCTGAAGCTCGTGCGTGCTGAGTTCCTCGTCGACGCCGTCGGCTACAACCGCGTGAGCGGGCTGCCGCTGCGCGCGGCGGAAGTCGCAGACGCGATCACCGCGCTGGTGGAGCAATGAGCGACAACGGCACCAACGGGCACAAGCTCACGCTGACGGCGAAGGACTACCGCACAGACCAGGAGGTGCGCTGGTGCCCGGGCTGCGGCGACTACGCCATCCTCGCGGCGATGCAGGCGTTCATGCCTGAGCTCGGCATAGCGCGCGAGAACACCGTGTTCGTCTCCGGCATCGGCTGCGCGGCGCGCTTCCCGTACTACATGAACACGTACGGGATGCACTCGATTCACGGCCGCGCACCGGCGATCGCGACCGGCCTTGCGGTGACGCGGCCTGATCTCTCTGTATGGGTCGCCACCGGCGACGGCGACGCGCTCTCGATCGGCGGCAACCATCTCATCCACGCGCTGCGGCGCAACGTCAACTTCAAGATCCTCCTCTTCAACAACCGCATCTACGGGTTGACGAAGGGGCAGTACTCGCCAACAAGTGAGCTCGGCAAGGTGACGAAGTCGACGCCGATGGGCTCGCTCGACTGGCCCTTCAACCCGCTGTCGCTAGCGATCGGCGCGGAGGCGACGTTCGTCGCGCGCGCGGTCGACACCGACAAGGCGGGGATGACCGAAGTGCTACGCGCCGCGGCCGAGCATCGCGGCAGCGCGTTCGTCGAGATCTTCCAGAACTGCCCGATCTTCAACGACGACGCGTTCGACTTCGTGCGCGATGACAAGGAAGGCATCAATCGCATCGCGCTGCGCGACGGCGAGCCGATCCGCTGGGGCAAGGATCTGCAGAAGGCGCTGCGGCAGCGCTCCGACGGCTCGATTGAAGACTGCGCTGCCGACGACGCCGGCGTGCTCGTCCACGACGCGCAGCACGAGAGCGCCGCGCTGGCGTTCGCGCTATCGCGCGTGACGCAGGAGACGCACGGAGGCACGCCGATCGGCGTCTTCCGGGACGTCGAGCGGCCGGTCTACGACGACCTCATGGCCGAACAGCTCGCCGCCGCGACCGAGAAGCGGGGCGAAGGCGACCTCGCCGCACTCCTGCACAGCGGCGAGACCTGGACGATCGGCTAGGAACAGTTCGCGGGCACGAGTGCCCGCTCGATCTCGCGCTCGATCTCGATCCGCCGGAACGGCTTCATGACGTGGCCGACCGTATCCAGCTCGCGCGTCTCGGCGTTCGGAGGGGCGATGCTGACGCAGAGAATGGGGAGCTGCGGGAGCCGGCCACGCAAGCCACGGGCTTGCCGCAAGCCCAGGCGCGAAGACGGCTCCAGCAGCATGAGATCGGGCTGCTCGCCCTCGGCCAGCTCGCGCTGGCCAATCGGTCTATGACCGAGCCGCAGGACAAGGAGCTCGAGCAACGACCACGTGCCCGGATCAGGCTCGGCGATCAGGATCGTGGCCATTCCGAAAAGCGTGCCGCTCATTCGAGGGATCGCCGGATGCACGTGGTATGAAGACGGTATGAGCGATCCGCGCATCCTCGTCGCCGACGACGAAGAGGACATCCGAGGCCTCGTCCGCACGCTTCTCGAGAAGACGGGGGCGACCGTCCGTGAGGCGGCCGACGGGCGCGAGGCGTTGCGCGAGTTCCACGACTGGCGGCCCGATCTCGTCCTGCTCGACATCTCGATGCCCGAGCTCGACGGCTGGCACGTGCTCGAGCGCATCCGCGACATCTCCGACGTGCCAGTCCTGATGCTCACCGCGCGCGGCGACGAGCTGGAACGCGTGCGCGGGCTGCAGAGCGGCGCCGACGACTACGTCGTCAAGCCCTTCGGCCGCCAGGAGCTCGTCGCGCGCGTGCAGGCGTTGCTCAGGCGCGCGGGACGCGTGACGGAGGACGAAGCGGGCGAGACGTACGCCGACAGCTATCTCACGATCGACTATCTGCAGCGGCGCGTCATCGTGGGCGACCGCGACGTGCGCCTCACGCCGCTCGAGTTCCGCCTCCTCTCGACGTTCGTCCGCAACCCGCACCAGGTGTTGAGCCGCGACCAGCTGCTCGAGCTCGTCTGGGGCGACACGTACGGCGTTGGCGGAGACCAGGTGAAGCTCTACGTCGGCTATCTGCGCCGCAAGCTCGCTCCGCATGCACCGGATGGAACGCCGATCGAGACCGTGCGCGGCTTCGGCTATCGCTATGCGGTGCCTGACGCCTGACGCTTCACGAGCTCGCTGACGCTTTCCGACAGCTTCGTCGGCGAGAACGGCTTGCGCACGTACGCGTCTGCGCCGGCGTCGAAGCCGCGCCGCACGTCCGCCTCCTGTGCGCGCGCCGTCAGCAGCACGACGAGCATTCCGTTGAGCTCGTCGTCGGCACGGATGCGACGGAGTACCTCGAGCCCGTCGATGCCCGGCAATCCGAGATCGAGGACGGCGATGGTCGGCTGCCGTTCGCGCGCGAGCTCGAGCGCCTCTTCGCCGTCGCGCGCCTCGACCACTTCGTAGCCGTCGAGCCGCAGGCGTTTCGTCACGAGCGCGAGGATGTCTTCGTCGTCCTCGACGACCAGCACGGTCCGCACCGTCATACGAGGAGCTCCGCAGCGTCGGGATCGACGGTGGACTCAGCACGCAGCGGTAGCAGGATGCGGAACGTCGTGCCGCCTTCTGCGCGCGACGACGCGGAGATGCTTCCGCCGTGCGCCTCGGCGATCGCGCGCGCGATGAACAGCCCGAGGCCGGTGCCGGGGATCTGCTCGGCGACCGCGTTCCTCGTGCGGAAGAACCGCTCGAAGATGCGCTCCGTGTCGCCGGGCGGCAATCCGATGCCCGTGTCGTTCACATCGAGCAGGACGCCGTCTGACGAGCTCTCCACCCGCAGCTCGACGCGCCCGCCGGGATGCGTGAACTTCAACGCATTCGAGATGAGATTGTCGAGCAACTGCGAGAGCCTGCCCCGATCGCCCTCGATCAACACTGGTCCATTCGCGTCAAACGACATCTCGAGCCCGCCCTGCTCTGCGCGCGGGCGCGCCTCGTCGACGGCCTGCCGCACGAGCTCGCTGAGGTCCAGCTCCGCGGGCTCGAGAATGAGCCTGCCCGCCTGCACGCGCGCGACGAAGAGCAAGTCGTCGACGAGACGGACGAGCCGGTCGGAGTTGCGCGCCACGATTTGGAGATAGCCACGGCGTTCCTTGTCGAGCGTGGGGCTGAGCGATGCATCGAGCGCGAGCTCGACGTAGCCGATGATCGACGTCAGCGGCGTCCGTAGGTCGTGCGAAATGAGCGCGACGAACTCGTCTTTCAGCCGGTCCGCCTCGAGGAGGCGCTCGTTTTGGTCTGCGAGCAGCTTCTGTGTGTCCTCGGCGAGCCAGCGTGCGTTGCGCTCGCGCATCCGGATGCGCTCCATCGTGCGCAGCACGCCGGAGAGCCGGCTGACCACGAGGAGCGTGATTGCGGCCGCGAGCGCCGAGACTTCGTAGATGCCGATCGAGTCGCCGCGCGCGTGCGCAACGACGAGCGCGATGGGCACGGTGAGTAGCGCGCCCGCGAGCACGCCGACGCGCCAGCGGCTGAAGAGCACCGTCGAGACGCGTCGCGGCACCGTCAGCTCCTTCATGGACGGAATAAGCGCCGCCGCTCCCCAGAAAACGTACGAGAGCATCCACGTGAAGTCGACCCACCTTCCTTCCTGATACCTCGCGGTCGAGAGGCCGACCGCCTCGTCGCCGACGAGCTGCGCGACGAAGCCGGCGACGAGCAGCATGAACGCGGGCGTGCGCCAAGCAGGCGAGCCGAAGAAGCTTGCGTATCCGCTGAGCAGGACGATGTCCATCGCCGGATGGAGCCCGTAGATGATCTTCTGGCTGAGGGTGCCATCGCCGTGGATCGCCGGCTGCATGACGAAGATCCACTGGAAGACTGCGAACGCGAGGGTGACGATGCCGGCATCGACGAGCGTGCCGCCGCTGCGGTGTCCTTCGGAGGCGATCAGCATCATGACCACGGAGAGCGCGAACAGCGGATAGGCGCTGAGGTAGAGGACGTCCGCCGCGGACGGCGATGTTGCGTTCGGATACAAGTCGACGACGGCGTCCCCGGCAACAAAGAGGGCATTGCCGACCGCAAACACGATCCACGGCCGCACCGGTCGCGGCTGGTACGTCCGGATTCCCCAGAGGATCCCGACGACTGCGAAGCCGCCGATGGTGTCGTAGATCGCGGCCTGGGCCGTGCCACTGGACGGGAACAGGAAGTAGAGCGTGGCGGTCGCGATTCCCGCGACGAGGAAGAGCGCTCCTAGCCTGCATTCACGGGGCAGGGCCACAGTCCAATCACTGTAGCCCTCTGCCCTACAGGAAATCGAGGATCGCGGCCGCGAGCTCGGCCGGACGGTCCTCCTGCAGGAAGTGCCCCGCGCCCTCGAGGAGCACGGGGCCGACCGCGCCCGGGATCAGCTCGACAAACCGCTCCGCGACCTGCGGCGGGAGCACGGAGTCCTCGGCGCCCCAGACGACGAGCGTCGGCTTGCGCCACTCGCGCAGCGCGTCGCGGACGCGCAGCATCGCGACGGCATTCGGATGCTCGGGCTCGGTCGGCACGAGCTCGGGGAAAGCGAGCGCGCCGGCTTTCGACGCGGGCGTCGGAAACGGCGCGTCGTATTCGGCGCGCACGTCGTCCGGCAGTCCTTGGTGCGTACCCGCCGCGACGAGCCGGCCGATGCCGAGCGCACCGCCCACATTGCGCACCGCCTCACGGAAGCGCAGCCACGTCTCGCCGGGCGCGCCGACGCCGATGCCCGTGTCGAGGATGACGAGCCGCGTGATCCGCTCTTCGTGCTCGATCGCGACGCGCAGGCCGATCGGGCCGCCCCAGTCGTGCACGACGAGCGTCACGTCGCGCAGGTCGAGCTCCTCGACGAGCTGCGCGATCGACGCGACGTGGCGGTCGTACGAGTACCAGCCGATGTCCTCGGGCTTGTCGGAGCGGCCGAAGCCGATCAGGTCCGGCGCGATCGTGCGATAACCGGCCGCGACGAGCGGCGGGATGACGTTGCGCCACAGGTACGACGAGGTCGGCTCGCCGTGGAGGAGCAGGATCGGCGGGCCGTCACCCTCGTCGACGACGTGCATATGCAGGCCTTCGAATTCCATCCGCAGATCTTGTCGCATTCGAAGGGGCCGGGACGGGCTGCGGCCGTCCGCCCCGGCCCGAGAAGTAAGACGCCCGGCTAGGGAGAAACTTGCGGGGTCAGGGCCGGCTCGGCCGCCCGGCGGCTCCTGCGCAGAAGCGCGCTCGCAGCGAGAGCGGTCGCCGAGAGCCCGACGATTCCCGCGATCGTGAACGCGAGCTCTGTCCCGCCGCGGGCGCACAGCCATCCGGCCATGAGGCCGGCGAGAGCTGCGGTGCCGTTGAACGCGTAGAAGTAGATCCCGATGATCCGTCCGCGCAGGTGGTCGGGCGCGGCGAGCTGCATGCTCGCGTTCGAGTTCGCCGACCACACCGTGAACCCGGCCCCGACGGCAAAGAGCAGCACGGCCGAAAGCCACGTCGTCCGCACGGGCGCGAGCACGAGCTCCGCGCTCGTGAACGCCGCGGCGCCGAGCACCATCACCTTCAGCGACGCCCGGCCGAGCGACGCCGCGAGCAGCGCACCCGCGAGCGCCCCGGCGCCGAAGGTCGCAGACAGAAGCGCGTACACCCACTCGTGCGTGTGCAACGTCTTGTACGCGAGCACCGGCAGCGTGACGTTGAAGTTGAAGCAGAACGTGCTGAGCACGACGGTGAGCCCGAGCACGCCGAGCATCCGCCGCCGCGATAGCGCATACGCGAGCCCCTCACGGGTTCCCTTTAGGATCTTCGGCCGCTCGAACTTCTCGAGCGGGAAGAAGTCACGCGTGCGCATCGCGTACAGGCCGAGCAGCACCGCGAGGAAGCTGATCGCATTGATGAGAAAACACACACCTGCCCCGGCGAAGCCGAGCACGATGCCTGCCGCGGACGGCCCGAAGATGCGCGACGCGTTGAAGAGGCTCGAGTTGAGCGCGATCGCGTTCGGCAGCGACTCGCGTCCGACCATCCGGTAGGTGAGCTGCTGGCGGGAGGGAACGTCGAGCACGAGCACGAGCCCGTTGAAGAACGCGATCGAGTAGAGCATCCACGGCTGCGCATGGCCGCTGAGCACGATCCAGGCCAGCACGCTCGCGTTGACGAGCTGCGCCCACTGCGTTCCGAGTACGAGCTTGCGCGCGTCGAGGCGGTCGGTGAATACGCCGGCGAAGAGGCCGAACACCATGAACGGCGTGAACTGCGCGAGCGCCATCACGCCGACGTCGAACGACGAGTTCGTCAGCTGGAGGACGTACCAGCCG
Source organism: Gaiellaceae bacterium (assembly GCA_035703805.1). Taxonomy (GTDB): domain Bacteria; phylum Actinomycetota; class Thermoleophilia; order Gaiellales; family Gaiellaceae; genus Palsa-739. The sequence continues at coordinate 30,660 of DASSXM010000023.1, forward strand.
AGCGCAATGCGCTGCATCCACGATCCGGTCTGCGAGATCGTCTGGCCGGCGAAGAAGAGCCGATAGTTGCGGTAGCGGAAGCTCGAGAATGTGCGCTTCATCGTGCGTCGTCGTCCGGCATCAGGCGCAGCAGCGGTGCGACCGCGGCTTCGATCGCGGCCCGTTCGTCCGCTTCGAGCTCACCGAGCCGCGAGGCGAGCCAGGCCGTGCGGCGGGAACGGACGCGGCGGAGCACGCGCTGGCCCTCGTCCGTGAGGCCGAGTCCCACGCGGCGGCGGTCGTCCGCGCTCTGTGTCCGCGTGACGAGCCCGTCGCGCTCGAGCCGGTCGACGTGCTTCGTGAGCGCCGGCGGCGAGACGCGCTCGCGGGCGGCGAGCTCGCGGATGCCGATTCCCGGCGAGTACTTGATCGAGACGAGGAGCGAGACCTGCTCGGGCGAGACGCCCTCGGCGCGGGCCTCGCGGCGGAGCTCCCTGGAGATGCGCAGCAGGGCGGGGCGGAGGGCGTCCGCGATCGCTACCGCGTCTGTCTCGACCTGAGGCATATCGTTAACCGGGTTAACGATAGCAGACTGGTTACGGTCTGGAGAAGACCTCTGAGTTCACGAGCGCTCCGGAGGGGAGTGGGTTCGCTGCGAGCTCGTTCTTCCAGAGGTACGCCTGGGACTGGAAGCTCGCGAGGACCCCGATCCCGCGGCGTGACTGGTCGCCCGACGGGTCGCGGCGCGTATCGACGACGGTGTTCCGTTGGACGTCGCAGACCGAGCGGTCGTTGCACCAGATCCCGACTCCGAGCGCGTCGCGCACCTCGTTCTGGTCGATCATCCCCATCGACATCTCGGTCATCGAGATCGCGCGCATCGTCGTGCGGCTCACGTGGTTGTGTGCGATATCGGTCATCGACACGTGCGTCGTGATGCCGTCCATGCCGCCGACGATCGTGCAGCCGTCGATCATGTTCATCCCGTACTCCATCGTGTACGAGACGTCGATGCCCTGCCCGTAGGGATTGCCGAGCATGTCGATGGAGCAGTTCTTGATGTGCACCGTGCCGAAGCGCACATGGATCCCGTCGAGCTTTGCGCCGGAGACCGAGACGCCGTCGAGGGTCGTGTTGCTCACGCCGTTCACGAGGATGCCGTCGTCGCCGCCGACGACCGAGACGTTCTTGACGGTCACGCCGCCCGCACGGATGACGATGCCGCCGCGCACGATCGCGCCGGGTGCGCCGACGAGCACCTCGCGGTGCGTGATGACGAGCGGGCCTTGGTGCACGCCGGCGGAGAGATGGACGACCGGCGGCAACAACGCGTACGCCGTCGCGCCCGCGCCCGCGAGCGTCACGGCCACGGCCACCGCCGAGACCGCACCGAGCCGCCCGAGCTCACCGCCGTCCTCGGCGTAGCCGAGGCGCAGGAGCGGGAAGCCGGCGTGGCCGAGGAACTGCGCGACGAGCCAACCCCCGGCGAAGAGCGCGAGCGCCTGGGCCGGCGGTGCGGCGATGCCGCCGAGCCGCATGCATAGGAGGAGCAGCGCAAGCTCGACGAGCCCGAGGGGCACAGCCGCCCAGCCGGGCTGATACGGCAGAAGCCGGTGATACGCCTGCACGTCGAGCACGAGCCCGATGCCGAGCATGAGCCCGACCGCCTCGACCGGCCACCAGCGATGTTGCGCAAGCGCAAGCGCGCACGCGGCGGCGACGACCGGCAGCAGCGCGGCAAGCCGCGACTCGAGGCGTCCTCTCAGCGTGTACGACACGCCTGAACCTTGCGCAGGAAACCGTGCGCGACGTACTTCGCGCCCGCGAGCGTGTCCGCAGCCGGAAAGGCCCACTGCGCCGGCACGCCCGCCAGCGCGAGCGTCCGCGTCTCGTCCGTCAGCGACGGCACGGTCGCGTCGGGCGCGAGCACGATCCATTCATCCGCGATGTCGAGTGAGTACTCGTCGACGAGGCGCGCGAGCAGCGCGTCGTGGCGGAAACCGCGCAGGAATCCCGTCGCGCAGATCACCTGGCGGCTGCCGTTCACGCTCGACTCGACGCGGAACCGGCCCTCGCGCTGCGCGCGCCGTAACGGACGGTCGAACTGCTCGCCGGGCGGATACGACGCGGCGAGGAGCGAATGCAATCGGGCGCCGCGCTCTTCCGGGCCGAGCGCGTGGAACGACGCGAGCCCGCGGCGCGAGAAGTACTCGCGCGGGACGTTGAGCGGCCGGCGCTCCGGCTCCCGGCGGCGGACGGATACGACTTCGGAGCCGGCGGCGAGGGCGTTCAGCCACTCGGTCGCGGCGGCGAGCCCCGCTCCGACGACGGTCACGGTCGGCGGGTACTCGTGCGGCTCGTATGCGTGCACGACGCGCGGGTCGCTGCGCAGCTCGTCGGGGACGTTCAGGCCGGGATGGCCGGGTGCGAGCAGCACGTGCCGAAAGACGCCATGCCCGTCGAGCTCGAAGCCGCCGTCGACCGCGCGGACGTGCTCGATCTTCGTTTCGCGCACGCTCCGCTCCCAGCCGCTCCGCTCGCGCAGCTCTTCGACATGGGCGAGGAACTCGTCGACCGTCGGGTGGTAGCGGTCGCGCACGGTGTCGACGAGCGGCCGCATCGACCTTCGCGAGACGACGGAGCGGAACGCGAGCCCGGGGAAGGACGTCGGCAGACAGTGCCCGTCGCTCTCGGAGCGCATCTCGCGCTGGCGGATCGCCTCCGCGCGCGGCCGCCATGCGGCGACCGGATCGTCGCCGGTGCCGAAGACGGCGATCTCCTCGGGGTCGAGCTTGCGGCGCAGCGTCTGGTAGGCCGTGAACCCGGCGAGGCCGGATCCGACGACGGCGACGGTCATGGGATGTACGCCGGAGCCAGGCACGTGGCGCGGGGCGCTGCGATTGTCGTAGGCGAAAGACGCGTGCCTGGCACCGGATTACTTGACAGATCCTGCCAAGAGGCCCTGCACGAAGTAGCGCTGGAAGGCGAAGAACACGCACAGCGGCACGACGAGGGAGATGAACGAGGCGGGAGCGATGATGTCGATGCTCGTCCCGAACTCGCGCAGCTGGCCGGCGATCCACACGGTGATCGGCGTCGTGTTCTGGCCGAAGGTGAGCGCGACGAGCAGGTCGTTCCACGTCCACAGGAACTGGAAGATCGCGAGCGACGCGATCGCAGGCAGGCCGAGCGGCAGGATGAGGCGAACGAAGATGACGATCTCGTTCGCGCCGTCAATGCGTGCGGACTCGAGGATGTCCTTCGGCAGGCCGACGAAGAAGTTGCGGAGCAGAAAGATCGCGAACGGCAGGCCGAACGCGACGTGGAACAGCGCGATGCCCTCCCACGTGTCGAAGAGATGCACCTTGTCGTAGACCTTGAACATCGGGATCAACGCCATCTGCAGCGGCACGACGAGGAGCGCGATCACGGCGATGAATGCCCAGTCGCGGCCGGGGAAGTCGAGCCACGCGAACGCGTAGCCCGCCATCGCGCCGAGGATGACGACGAGGAACGTGTTCCCGACCGAGATGTACGCAGTCGTCTTCAGCGCCTGAATGAGGCCCGAGTTGTGGAAGAGCGCGTCGTAGTTCGACCATGTCGCGCGGCTCGGATGGCTGAAGATCTGCCACCAGCCGTGTGAGGCCAGGGCGGACGCCGGCAGGATCGACGTGATGAAGAGGCCGATCGTCGGCACGAGCCAGAGCGCGCCGAGCGCGACAAGCACGAGGTGGAGCGGCCCGCGTGCGACGGCGCGCACGATCTTCGCGGAGATCCTGTCCCGCGGGGCGGGGAGCTCGATTGCCGGAGCGGCGGCAGCCACTACGCCTCCCTCTTGAACCGGCGGATGTTGAGCGCGAGCACCGGGATGACGAGCAGGAACAGGAAGACAGCGATTGCCGAGCCGACGCCGAAGTTGCCGCCGCCCTGGAACGCGGCGAAGTACATCGCGAGCGCGATGACGTTCGCCTTCGCGTATTCCGACTCCGGCGCGAGCGCGTACACGATGTCGAAGACCTTGAGGACGTTGATCACCATCGTGATGAAGACGACGCTGAGCACCGGCGCAAGGAGCGGCACAGTCACGCGCCGGAACGTCTGCCACTCGGTCGCGCCGTCGGTGCGCGCCGCCTCGAGCACGTCGCGCGGCATTGACGCAAGCCCTGCGCCGATGACGACCATCGCGAAGCCGGCCCAGATCCAGATGTACGAGATGAGAAGCGCGGGCACGATGAGCTTCGGGCCGAGCCACGCGTAGCCGCCGAACGGTTTCGCGAACGTCTGCGCGCCGATCGCGGTGTTGTACGTGCCGGCCTTGACCTTAGAGAAGTCGAACGTCCCGTCCGACTTCGTCGTCGTCGACTGCACGACCTTGCCCGAGGCGTCGCGCAGCTCGACGGTCACGCCCGGCAGCCCGAGCTCGCCCTTCTCGACGACGCCGGCCTTGCCGCCGCCCGGCTTGAAGTCGCGCCACACGGTGCCGGTGACGTCACCGGGCTTCGGCGCCGGTTGCACCGCCTGCTGCGCCGCCTTCGGCACCTGGTCCGGCGCGATGCCGGTCAGCCCGAGCAGCGCGACGCCGCCGGGGTGCGTCGGCGTCTTCAGCACGAGCGCACCGCCCTTCGCTTGCAGCGCGGGAATCGACGGCACAGCCTGCGAGAGCACACCCGCGGGGCTGAACACGCCGGAGATCGTCTTGCCGAGCGCGTTGATCGCGCCGAGGCCCGGATCCTGCTGGTACATGATCCGCCACGTCACGCCGGTGGCGAATGCGGAGATCGCCATCGGGAGGAATACGACGGTCTTGAACGCGACCGCCCAGCGCACGCGTTCGGTGAGCACCGCGAAGATGAGCCCGATCGCGGTGACGAGCGCCGGCACGACCGCGACCCAGATCGCGTTGTTCTTGATCGCCGTGAGCAGCGTCGACGTCGAGAACAGCGTCTTGTAGTTGTCGATCCCGACCCAGTGGCCGATGAACCCCTGCTGGCCGAAGAAGCTGCGGATGATCGTGTAGACGGCCGGGTAGACCATCCACACGCCGAGCATGAACAGCGCCGGCGCGAGGAAGACCGCGCTCACGAGATACCTGCCGAGCCGGCCGGACTCGGAGGAGGGCGGCGGAGCCGCCACCACGGGCGGCTCCGCTGTGATTCCCCCTGCGCTCACGTCGTGTTACTTCCCTACCTTGTACGCCGCTGCGGCCGCGGCCTCCAGCTTGCTCGCGATTCCAGTGGCGTCGCTCGGCGACTTTAGGAAGTCCTGGAAGATTCCCCACTCGCCCGAGCCGGTGGTTGCACCGAACGACGGCGGCTGCTGGTCCGACATGTCGAACACGACCGATTTCGCCGTGCCGATCGGAGCCTCCGTCGCGCGGGTGATCGCATCCGGATAGATGCTTGCCGGGACGTTCTTGTTGCCCGTTCCGAAGCCACCCTGCTTCGCCCAGGCCTCGGCTGCCGGAGCGGTCGCGAGGAACTTCACGAACGCCTCGATCGCCGGGTTGTCACGGAAGGTGACGAAGAGGTCCCCGCCGATCTCGACCGCACTGGCGTCTGCTCCGGGCGTGATCGAGGGCCACGTGAACGTGTTGAAGCCCGTGTTCGCCTTCGCCTTCGTCGAGGAGGTGATGACGCCGCCGACGAAGTCGGCCTCGAACACCATCGCCGCCTTCGGCGGCGACGCGAACGCGTTCGTGACCGAGTCGTTGAACCCGTACTGGAGGGCTCCCGACGTACCGCCGTAAACGTTCCCGGTGTCACCGACGATCTGCGCCATCGTCTTCAGCGCGGTGATCACGGACGGGTCGGTCCACTTGATCTTGTGGGTCGACAGCGCGTTGTACTTCGCCGAGCCGAATGTCCGGAGATAGATGTTCTCGAACATGTCGGTGAGCGTCCAGCCGTCGGCGCCGCCGATCGAATACGCGGGCGTGCCCGACGACTTGATCACCTTCGCCGCGGCGAGCAGCTGCGCGAACGTCTTCGGAGCCTTGACGCCCGCGGTCTTGAAGGCCGGGACGTTGTACCAAACGACCGACTTGTTGGCCGCCTTGAAGACGAGCGCGTACAGCTTGCCGCTGTACGTGCCGAGCGCCTTCCACGCCGGCGCGAAGTTCTGGCTGATGATCGACGTCGCGTACGTGATCGGCTTGAGCTTGCCCTGCTTCGCAAACTGCGCGACCGTGCCCGGCTGCGCAATGTCGGCCATGTCGGGCGGATGCCCGCCGGCCACCGCGGTCTCGAGCACCGTCGGCAGGTTGTTGCCGACCGGCTTGTAGTTGACCATGACGTTCGGGAACTGCTTGTTGAAGGCCGCGATAACGTCGGCGAACTGCTTCTGGCCGGACGACGCCGTCCAGATGCCGTCGAACGAGATCGAGCCCTTCACCGCGAGGTTCTGGTGAACCTTCGCGGACGAGCTCGTCTTGGCCCCTGCCAAGCCGGCGACGAGAAGTGCGGTCGCGACGGCCGCGAGCGCGACGATCGCGACGCGTGAACGGGTCATGCGGCTCCTTTCGTTGGTGCTCCGTCGTAGATTCCTAGCCCTGTCTTCGGATCGAAGAAGTGGAGCGAGCGCGTGTCGACGGCAACCTCGACTTCCTCGCCCGGCCGCACGCGCGAGCGCGCGCCGAAGCGTCCGACGAGCGTCGCCGTATCGCTTTCCGCGGCCTGCTCGACCGCGCGTTCGTCGCCGACGTCTTCTGCGAGCTCGCGCACGTCCTCGGTCGTCGCATGCTTCGCCTTGATCGAGAAGTGCACCATGATCTCCGAGCCGAGCGCCTCGGTCAGCTCCGTCTTGCCGCGCAGCTGGTGCGCTGACGCCGACGACACGAGCGACGCGTCCTCGAGGTCCTCCGGCCGGATGCCGAGCACGATCTCCTTGCCGTCGTACGCGGCGAGGCCCGGGCGCGCTTTGACCTCCTGCTCCTCGATCGCAATCGTCTGTTCCCCGACCTTCGCCGCGAGCCCGCCGTTCTGGCGCTGCAGCGTCGCCTCGATCATGTTCATCGCCGGGCTCCCGATGAAGCCGCCCACGAAGAGATTGACGGGCCTGTCGTAGAGCGTCTGCGGATCGGCGACCTGCTGCAGCTCGCCCTTGCGCATGACGGCGACGCGGTCGCCCATCGTCATCGCCTCGACCTGGTCGTGCGTGACGTAGATCGTCGTCACGCCGAGGTCGTGCTGCAGGCCGGCGATCTCCGCACGCATCTGCACGCGCAGCTTCGCGTCGAGGTTCGAAAGCGGCTCGTCCATGAGAAACGCCGAAGGCTCGCGCACGATGGCGCGCCCCATCGCGACGCGCTGGCGCTGGCCGCCGGAGAGCGCACGCGGCTTGCGCTTCAGGAACGGGTCGAGGCCGAGGATGCGTGCGGCGTTCTGCACGCGCTTCTCGATCTCTTCCTTCGGCAGCCTCTTGATCTTGAGACCGAACGCAATGTTGTCGTACACGGTGAGGTGCGGATAGAGCGCGTAGCTCTGGAACACCATTGCGATGTCGCGGTCGCGCGAGGGAACGTGGTTGACCACGCGCTCGCCGATCTTCAGAACGCCGCGTGAGATGTCTTCGAGGCCGGCGACCATCCGCAGCGCAGTCGTTTTCCCGCACCCGGACGGACCAACGAGGACCATGAACTCGCCGTCCTTGATCTCCAGATCGAGGTCGTTAACCGCCGTGGTCCCATCGGGGTACGTCTTGGTAACCCCGTCGAACGTCACTCCGGCCACTCGGCTCCCCCCAGAGTCGAAAGTTCCGGCGAGGATCCTACTAACCGGTGATCTGCGGTGCGCCGCCGGTGTCGAGCTCGACCGGCGGCGGCTCGGTGCGGATTGCATCGCGACCCGTTCGACGGCGAACCTCGAGCAGCGCGCCGACGACGATGGCCCCGATCGCGAGCCCGAGCGTCCAGTGCGTGATGCTCGTCACCGTCGACTGCGCGATGTGCTCCCACTCGCCGCGTGAGCTCAGGTTCGACGGATCGGAGTCCTTCAGGAAGTCCATGCCCAGCGGAAAGCGGCGCTCGTGCCGTGCGAGCCAGCCGTTCGAGATGCCGGGGAGCAGGAGGCAGCAGACGATGCCGGCGACGGCGGCGAGGTAGACGCCGTGGCGCTTGAGCGCGAGGCCGGCGATCCCGGCGAGGAGGACGATCCCGGGCACGATCAGCGCGGCGAGATAGACCTTCAGCTCGGTGGAGGTCGTGCTCGGTCCTTGGTGCTTGCCGATGACGTGGGGGCGGTCGAGCGCGAGCGACGACGCCATCAGCGCGGCGAAGTAGAGCGGAACGGCGATCAGAGCGGCAACCGCGAGCGGGGCTCTCGTCTCGAGTGTGCGCCAGACCTTCACATGCGCCCCGCTTCGATGATCCGGGCGAGGAACTCGCGCGTGCGCGGCTGAGTCGGATTGCTGAAAATCTGCTCGGGGGGGCCTTGCTCGCAGATGACGCCGGCGTCGAGGAAGCACACCTTGTTCGCGACCTCGCGCGCAAAGCTCATCTCATGGGTGGCGATGATCATCGTCATCCCGACCTCGGTGAGCGAGCGGACGAGGTTCAGCACCTCGGAGACGAGCTGCGGGTCGAGTGCCGACGTGATCTCGTCGAGCAGCAGGAGCCTCGGGTTCATCGCAAGCGCGCGCGCGATCGCAACGCGCTGCTGCTGGCCGCCCGAGAGGCGGTCGGGAAACTCCTGCGCCTTGTCTTCGAGGCCGATCTTCTGCAGCAGCTCCATTGCCGTCGCACGGGCGCGCTTCGGATCGAGCCCGCGGACCTTGCGCGGCGCGAGCGCGACGTTCTGGACCACGGTCATGTGCGGGAAGAGGTTGTACGCCTGAAACACGATTCCGATCTTGCGGCGGAGTGCGTTCACGTCGACGGCTCCGTTCGTGATCGTCTGCCCATCGACGACGATCGAGCCCTCGTCGACCTTCTCGAGCAGGTTGACACAGCGCAGGAGCGTCGACTTGCCCGACCCCGACGCGCCGATGAGGCAGACGACGTTGTGCTCGTCGACGTCGAGATCGACCTTGCGCAACACCTCGAGGTCGCCGAAGCGCTTCGTGACGCCCTGGAGCGAGACGAAATGCTGTTCGCTCACACCATTGCCGCGCGCTCGCGCAGCTCGCGCGCCTTGATCAGGTGATCGGTGTAGCGGGCGAGCGGAATCGTCAGGAAGATGAAGAAGACGGCGCCGACGAGGAAGCCGGTGAAGTTGAAATAGCTGCTCGCGAAGTTCTGGCCTTGAGCCGCCGCCTCCGTGACGCCGATCGCTCCGATGATCGCGGTGTCCTTCTGCAGGCCGATGAAGTCGTTCAGTAGCGGCGGCACGACCCGGCGGATCGCCTGCGGGAGAACGACGTAGCGGAGCGCCTGTCCATACGAGAGGCCAAGGGAGCGCGCGGCCATGCGCTGGCTGCCGTGCACCGACTCGATTCCGGCGCGGTACACCTCGGTGACGTAGGCCGTGTACACGACCGTGAGCGCGACGATCCCGTACACCTCGTTCGAGTAGTTCGAGATTCCTGCGTAGCGCAGGCCGGGGATGCCGAGGATGAACGCGTACGCGACGATCGTCAGCGGAGTGCCGCGGAAGAAGTCGGTGTAGAGGATCGCCAGGCCGCGGAACGGTTTCGCTCCGCGGCCCGGCAGTCCCCTCACGATCGCCATGAGCAAGGCGAGGACGAGGACGAGCGCCTCCGCGATCACCATCATGTGGACGTTGATCAGGAAGCCAGACCACACGTCCGGCAGGACCTGCCGAAAGTAGAACGGATCGGCAAAGTCCTGCAGGACGCGGTGCATCGCTCCCTTCCTACTTCAGCACTGGGATCTTCGACACGTCGATCGCGAACCACTTCGTCTGCAGCTTCCCGATCGTTCCGTCGGAGTTCAGCGCGTTGATCGCGGCGGAGACGGACGCAGTGAGCTTCGAGCCCTTCGAGAGCACGCCGCCGTACTGCTCGTGCGTCTCGATCTGGCCGGCGATCGGGCCGTAGGCCGACGGCTTCGTCTTCTTCTGCGAGGCGATGATCGGCACATCCATGACGAACGCATCGCAGCGTCCGGCCTGGACGGCGGCGAACGCGGCGGCGGTCGTGTTGTAGATCTGGATGTGCGTCGCGTGCAGCTTGTGCTGCAGGTAGTCGAGCCCCGTCGTCGTGGACTGGGCACACAGCTTCAGTGCCTTCAGCTGCGCGAGGCTCGTCGGCGACTTGCCGCCCACCTTCATCAGCACGCCTTGGTTGGCGTTGAAATACGAGGAGGTGAAGTCGACCGCCTTCGCGCGTGCGGGCGTGATCGTCGACTCTTCGAATGCGAAGTCGAACGGCTTCGCACCCGGGCGGAAGAGCGTGTCGAATGGGATGTTGATCCAGGTGATGTTGGCCGCCGAGATGCCGAGCTTCGCCGCGATGTCCTTGGCGAGGTCGATCTCGAACCCGTGCGGGTTGATCACGCTGTTACCCCGGAGCGTGCCGACCTGGAAGCCGACAGCCGGTGGGTTGAGACCAACGGTCAGATGACCGGGCTTGAGCGTAGGGGCGGCCGCCTGCCTGGCCGACGCAGCCGGAATCGCGACCAGCGCCGCGACGGCGACGGCGAGGAGAAGACGCTTCACGGGTAACCCTCCTGTCAGTTTGGAACCGGAAGACGCGAATGTAGTGGACGCGGCCGGGGAATGCGATCAGATCTGCCGGCTGCAAACCGTCGGATCCCGTTGTCCTCGGTCGCGCGAATAGCCATAGCTATTCGCGCTTCCTGCGTCCTAGGGCTGCTCGGTTTTCGCTCGGCAGCTCAAGACCGCATCCCCGGTCGCGCCCACTATCGCTCTAGCGCGGCCCGCGTGAGGCTCTGGAAATGCCCGATGAGCTGCTCGCTGCGGCTCATGAGGTTTCCGTGCTCGAGCGCCCCCGAGGCCATCCCGCGATGGACGCCCTCGACGAGCGCCTTGTCCTCGCTCCCGACCTGCGCGTCGAACGCCATCAGCTCGTCGATCCAGGCCTGGTCGACGCCGGGCGCGAAGAAGTAGTCGAGGAAGCGGTACGTCCGCTCTGCCGTTACCGGGACGACCGGGCCGATCGACACGTTCGGATGGCCGGGGAAGATGTTCACGGTCAGGTTCGGCCAGAGGAAGTGGAACTGGCTGCGCGGCAGGTCGCCCTCGATCGTGACGCTCTCGCGCACGAGCCCGCGCTGGCTCGACAGCGGGCCTTCCGTCGAGAGCGCGTACGACTCTGGCGACACGTCGATGACCGCGGAGAAGCCGGGATGCGCGACCTGGCAGTGGTAGCACTCGAGGAAGTTCTCGCAGACGATCTTCCAGTTCGCGTCCACTTCCGCCTCCCAGCGCGTGTGGTGGACGAGCTCGTCGACGTCGAGCCCGAGCTCCGCGACCTGCGCAGGCATCGAGCCGAGGGCGTCCGCGAGCGGCTCTGCGTTTGCAGCGGCGTTCACGAACACGAACGGTCCCCATGTACCGACGGCTGCCGGCACGAGGCCGAGCTCGTCCTGGTGGAAGTCCTCCTCCTCGTTCGCGCGCGGGGCGGCGCGGAGCGAGCCGTCGAGCCCGTACGTCCACGCGTGATAGGGGCACTGAATCGTCTCTCGCTTGCCGGTGCCTTGCGCGACCGGGAAGCCCCGATGCCGGCAGACGTTGAGGAACGCGCGGATCTCGTTGTCGCGCGCGCGCGTGACGACGACCGGCGTGCGCCCGGCGCGCGTCGTGAAGAACGTTCCCGGCTCAGGCAGCTCTCCGAGATGCCCGGCGTACTGCCAGGCGGAGCGAAAGATCCTCTCCTGCTCCCGCCGCAGCAGCTCGGGATCGGAGTACCAGCTGTACGGGAGGGTGCGTTCCACCCGACAGACGCTAGCGGGAACCGAAAGTCAGCGACCAGGTCGTGCAGCGACCTGGTCGCACTCCGTTTGGTGTTATTCCGTTGATGCGCGCGATGGCCCTCGACCGGCCGGGCGAGCCGCTAGAGCTGCGGGAGCTGCCGCTTCCCGTCGCCGCGGCGGGCCAAGTGTTGCTGCGCGTGCGCGCCTGCGCGGTCTGCCGCACCGATCTGCACATCGTCGACGGCGAGCTGCCGCATCCGAAGCTGCCGCTCGTTCCAGGCCACCAAATCGTCGGCGAGACCTACGACGGCCGACGTCTCGGCGTGCCGTGGCTCGGCGCGACCGACGGCACCTGCCGCTACTGCACGACCGGACGCGAGAATCTCTGCGACAACGCGCGCTTTACCGGCTACGACATGGACGGCGGCTACGCCGAGTACGTGGTTGCCGACGAGCGCTTCTGCTTCCCGATTCCCGACGGCTACGACGACGTGGGGGCGGCGCCGCTCCTCTGCGCCGGGCTCATCGGCTACCGCTCGCTGCGCTTCGCCGGTGACGAAGAACGCCTCGGCTTGTACGGCTTCGGCGCGTCGGCGCACATCGTCGCGCAGGTCGCACGCCACCAGGGCCGTCGCCTATTCGGGTTCGTGCGCCACGGTGACGACGCCGCGCGTGCGTTCGCGCTCGAGCTCGGGTGCGAGTGGGCGGGCTGGTCGGATGAGCTCCCGCCCGAGCAGCTCGACGCGGCGATCGTCTTCGCGCCCGTCGGCGCCCTCGTGCCTGCGGCGTTGCGCGCGCTTGCGAAGGGTGGCGTCGTCGTCTGCGCGGGAATCCATATGAGCGACATCCCGGCGTTCCCGTACGAGCTGCTCTGGGAGGAGCGTGTCGTGCGCTCGGTCGCGAACCTCACGCGCCAAGACGGCGAGGAGTTCCTCGCGCTCGCGCCGCAGGTGCCGGTCCGGGCGGAGACCGAGGTCTTCGCGCTTGGGCAGGCGAACGAGGCGCTCGACCGGATGCGCCGCGGCGAGCTGCGCGGCTCGGCCGTTCTCCGCTTGTAGGCTCCCTCCATGGCCGACAAGCCGCCGTTCGAGAGCTTCTTCGCGTACCGGCGCTTCTTCCCCGTCGCGCAGCTGATGCCGGATGGCGAGAGCGTTCTCTTCTCGACGAACCGCTCGGGGCAGTTCAACCTCTGGCGCGTCGGCGTCGACGGCGGCGAGCCCACGCAGCTCACGGACTTCACCGACAACTCGGTTCGCGCGGTCGCGGTGCGGAAGGACGGGGCGATCCTCGTGCAGGCCGACCGCGACGGCGACGAGTTCCATCAGCTCTACCTTCTTCCCGCCGGCGGCGGCGAGCTCGAGCAGCTCACCGACCGCGCGCAGGTACAGCACGAGATCTCCGGCGGCGCGTGGGCCGACGACGGCAAGATCCTGTTCTCGGCCAATCTGCGCACGCCGACCGACGGCGAGGTGTTCCTCTGGGACGGAAGCGATGCCGAGCCCCGCTATCTGTTCGGCGAGGGCAAGTACGCGTTCGGGGTCAGCTTCTCGCCCGACGGCTCGAAGGTGCTTGCGATCGAAGCGCGCTCGAACACGGACTTCTCGCTCTACGTGATCGGTCTCGAGTCGGGCGATGAGACCGAGCTGACGCCACACGAGGGCGAGGTGAAGTACTTCCCCGGCCCGTGGGCGGCCGACGGCTCGGGCGTCTACGTCCTCAGCGACGAAGGACGTGAGTTCGCGGGTCTCGCGTTCAAGCCGCTCAACGGCCCGCTGCAGTGGATCGAGACGCCGGAGCGCGAGATCGAGGAGATCGCCGGCTCGAAGAACGGCCGCGTCATCGCGTGGATCGAGAACGACGACGGCTGGGCGATCCTCCGCCTCCGCGACGTCGAGAAAGGCGTCGACCTGCCTGCGCCGAAGCTGCCGAAGGGGACGACTTCGTACTTCGGCTCCGGCCTTTCCGTCTCAGCCGACGGCTCGCGGGTCGCGCTCGTGTGGGACCAGCCGACGCGGCCGGCCGAGGTCCACGTCGTCGATACGGCAACCGGCGACGCGTGCGCGATCACCGAGAGCAGGGAGCCCGCGCTCACCGGGCTCGAGCTGCGTGCGCCGGAGCTCATCCGCTACGAGAGCTTCGACGGCCGCCAGATTCCGGCCTGGCTCTACCAGCCGGCCGGCAACGGCCGTTCGCCGTTCGCCGTCCTCATCCACGGCGGCCCGGAGTCGCAGGAGAAGACGATGTACCGCCCGTACATCCAGTACCTGCTCTCGCGCGGGATCGGCGTGCTCGCGACGAACATTCGCGGCTCGACCGGATACGGCAAGACGTACCAGAAGCTCATCCACCACGACTGGGGCGGCGGCGACCTCGAGGACTGGCGGCACGCGGCGGAGTGGCTGAAGGCGCAATCGTTCGTCGACGGCGACCGGCTCGCCGTCTTCGGCGGCTCGTACGGCGGCTTCGCGACGCTGACGTGCGTGGCACGGCTGCCCGAGTACTGGCGCGCGGCCGTCGACATCTTCGGCCCGTCGAACCTCGTCACGTTCGCGCGCGCCGTGCCACCGCAGTGGCTGCGCTTCATGGCGCAATGGGTCGGCGACGCGGAGACCGAGCAGGAGTTCCTGCTCGAGCGTTCTCCGATCACGCACGTCGACCAGGTGCGCGCGCCGTTGCTCGTCATCCAGGGTGCGAAGGACCCACGCGTCGTCAAGCCCGAGTCCGACCAGATGGTCGAGCGGCTCCGCGAGCTCGATCGCGACGTCGAGTACGTCGTCTTCGACGACGAGGGTCACGGCTTCACGCGCTACCCGAACGAGGTCAGGGCCTACCGGTTGACGTGCGAGTGGCTCGAGTCGCACTTGAATTGACGCCGGTGCCAGGCACCTGTCTTTCGCGCGACGGGAGCAATACGCGAACGACTGGTGCCTGGCACCGGTGACCATTCTTTCCCGGCTGCGACGCTTTGCATCCGAGCACAAGCGGCTCGTCGTCGCGGCGCAGCTCGCGATCCTCGTCATCTTCCTCGGCTCCGTCGGCTGGGCGGTGCGCGGCTCGTTCCACGCCGCGGGCAAGGACCTGCGCGATGCCGATCCGTGGCTCTTCGTCTTCGCATGCCTCGCGGTCGCCGCGTACTACCTCGTCTTCGTCATCGGCTGGATCTGGATCTTCCGCGAATGGGGCTACGAGATCTCGTACCCCGGCGCACTGCGCGCGGAGATGGTGTCGATGCTCGCGAAGTACATTCCCGGCGGGGTCTGGACGCCGGCAGCGCGCGTCGTTGCGATGCGGCGCATCGGCGTCACCGACGGCGCACTCGTCACCGCGGCGATCCTCATCGAGGCGGGGCTGTCCGCGATCTCGGGCGTGATCGTCTTCGTCATCTCGCTCGCGTGGGTGCGTGGCGTCAACGCACCGATCGCCCCGCTCG
The DNA here is from genome assembly GCA_035703805.1 of Gaiellaceae bacterium. GTDB lineage: Bacteria > Actinomycetota > Thermoleophilia > Gaiellales > Gaiellaceae > Palsa-739. Next base: position 45,896 of record DASSXM010000023.1, read on the forward strand.
TCGCGTTCGCCGTCGTCATCGCGATCCTCGTCCAGCCGCGCGTGTTCCAACCGTTGTCGACGCGGATCCTCAAGCGCTTCGGCCACGACATGCTGCCGCCGGTGCGCGGACACACCATGGCGGCGCTGCTCACGTTCTACTGCGGGACCTGGGTGCTCGGCGGGACAGGCCTGTGGCTTCTGCTCCGCGCCGTGCATGTGCATCCGACCGCCTCGACGATCGTCTTCCTTGGCGGTACCGCAGCGGTCGGTGCGATCGTCGCAGTGCTCGCCGTCTTCGCACCGGCCGGCCTCGGTGCGCGCGAGGCGTCGATGTACGGGATGATCCTCGCCATCGCGCCCCAAGGCGCCGCGCTCGGAGCCACGGTCCTGAACCGCGTCGCGATCACGCTCGTCGAGGCGCTGCTCTTCGCGATCGGCGCGGTCGTGTTGCGTCAAACGACGGTTCGGCGGATCGCGTCGCGCCAGCCGGCGACGAGCGCCGACACGTCTGCGCCCGGCTCGTAGCGCGCGGCCACGGCCCGCGGCGGCGCGTCCGGGCGGATCAGTGCAGCCGCACCGAGCGCGGTCATCTCGCGTTCGGCTGCGACCTCGACCGGAAGCTGCAGCGCGTCGGCGAGGAACTGCATGAGGAAGCCGTTCGCGGTTGCTCCGCCGTCGGCGCCGAGCACGGCGGGTCGGTCCGGTAGGGCATCGACGACGTCGAGCACCTGGTACGCGATCGACTCGAGCGCGGCGCGCACGAGATGCTCGCGCCGCGTGGTGAGCGAGAGGCCGGTGATCCGTCCGCGCGCGTCCGGCGACCAGTGCGGCGAGCCAAGACCCGTCAGCGCGGGCACGAAGTAGACGCCTTTGGTCGAGTCGACAGCGCTTAGAAACGGATCCGCGCCCGTCAGGGCGCGAACCCACTCGAGCGCCGCGGTCGCCGCGAAGACCGATCCCTCGAGCGCGAAGCCTTCCACCGACGCCGTGCGAATCAACCCGTGCGGAGCCGGTGCAGCGGAGGGAACGAGCAGGAAGGCGCCCGTCCCGATCGTCACCTTCGCGGTGCCATGCGCGTGCAGCGACGCCTGTTGGTCGCCGGCGATGCCTCCGATGGGGACCGTTGCGCCGAGCAACCTGCCTTCGCCGAATTCGTGTGCCGACGGATGGACGGCGGGAAGGATCGACCGGTCGAGCGAGAAGAGCGCGAGCAGCTCGTCGTCCCAGTCGAGCGTCGTGAGATCGATGAGCATGGTGCGTGACGCGTTCGTCACGTCGGTCGCGTGTACCGCGCCGCGCGTGAGCTTCCAGACGAGCCACGAGTCGACGGTTCCGAACGCGAGGTCGCCGCACGCGCCGGTCTCGCGCAGGATCCACTCGAGCTTCGTCGCCGAGAAGTACGGGTCGCAGGTCAGCCCGGTGCGGGTGCGGATGCGCTCGGCGGGCAGGTCGCGGCAGCGCTCGGCGGTGCGCCGGTCCTGCCAGACGATCGCCGGATACACCGGCTCGCCGGAGCGCCGATCCCAGACGATCGTCGTCTCGCGCTGGTTCGCGATGCCGAGCGCGTCGAGGTCGGCCGCCGTGATGCCGGCGTCGGCGAGGGCGACCTCCGCTGCACGCTCGACGCTCGTCCATAGCTCCTCCGGATCCTGCTCGACCCAGCCCGGCCGCGGCGTCGCCAGCGAGACCGGGACATAGCCTCGGCCGCGCACGTTCAGCTCGTCGTCGACGACGAGACAGGTCGTGCCGGTGGTTCCCTGGTCGACGGCGAGGATCACTTGACACCCAAGCGTCGCATGTGAAAGGGTGACCGAGTCAAACCCGGTGGCTCTTCGGAGCGGCCGGGTTTGGCATTTCTAGGCCAAAAGTTTTCGCAAGTCGGCCAGCGGTTCCTCGCGTACGCGGAAGAACGCCCAGCTGCCGCGCTGCTCGCGCTCGACCAGCCCGGCCTGGAGCAGCACCTTCAGGTGATGGCTCACCGTCGGCTGCGTGAGGCCGAGCGGCTCGGTGAGATGGCACACGCATGCCTCGCCGCCGGGCTGCGCGCGAATGAGGCTCAGCAGCCGCAGGCGGGCGGGGTCGGCGACGGCCTTCAGCGCCCCGGCGAGCCGGTCGGCGTCCTTCTGCGCAAGCGGCCCCTGCAGGAGCGGCGGGCACGACGCGGCGATCTTCGCGATCGTCTGCACCGTCACATATTGACAGACATCGATATCGTTTGGCATGCTCGAGACATGACGCAGGCGCTCGACCCGGTCACCCGCCACCACGTCGAGCACGCCGCCGAGGCATTGGCGGAGGAGTTCTCCGGCGTTTTCTCGCGTGAAACGATCGCGCGGTACATCGCGGAGTCGATCGACCTACTCGGTGACCGGAAGATCAACGTGTTCGTGCCGGTGCTCGCGCATCGGTTTGCGCGGGAGCGGCTCAAGGCACTGGCGCAGGCGGAAGGATCGATCGTGAAACAGCAACCCGAGGTCTTGTTCGTCTGCGTGCACAACGCCGGTCGCAGCCAGATGGCGGCGGGCCTCGTGAAGCTGCGCTCGCACGGACGGATCCACGTTCGCTCGGCCGGTAGCGCGCCCGGCGAAGAGATCAACCCGGCGGTGATCGAGGCGATGAGCGAGCTCGGAGTCGACATGAGCGAGGAGTTCCCGAAGCCGCTCACCGACGAGGTCGTCCGCGCCGCCGATGTCGTCATCACGATGGGCTGCGGCGATGCCTGTCCCATCTATCCAGGCAAGCGCTACGAGGATTGGCAGCTCGACGATCCCGCCGGACAGCCGGTGCCGACCGTCCGGCGAATCCGTGACGAGCTCGATGCGCGCGTACAGCAGCTGATCGAGTCGCTGTCCTGAGCTTGCGCGCATTCGCCGCCGAGCTCGTCGGCACGTTCGCCCTCGTCTTCGCGGGCTGCGGCGCCGTGATGGTCGATGCGAGGACGCACGCGCTCGGTCACGTCGGCGTCGCGCTCACGTTCGGGCTCGTGATCATGGCGATGATCTATGCCGTCGGCCACGTGTCCGGCGCGCACTTCAACGCTGCGGTCACGCTCGCGTTCGCGCTCAGCCGGCACTTCCCGTGGAAACGCGCGCTTGGCTACTGGGTCGCGCAGTTCCTCGGCGCGCTCGCCGCTGCCGCGCTTCTCCGTGGCTCGCTCGGCGACATCGCGCACGTCGGCGCGACGCTGCCTTCGGGATCGCAGGGGCAATCGTTCCTCTGGGAGTTCGTGATGAGCTTCTTCCTCATGTTCGTGGTCATGGCCGTCGCCACCGACACGCGCGCCGTGGGCGAGGCCGCCGCGATCGCGATCGGCGGCACGATCGGCCTCGACGCGATGTTCGGCGGGCCGATCTCCGGCGCGTCGATGAACCCGATGCGCTCGCTCGCGCCGGCGCTCGTCTCCGGCGAACTGCACGCGCTGTGGCTCTACATCGCGGCACCCGTCCTCGGCACGTCGCTCGGCGCGCTCACATACCGGTTCGTGCGGGCCGATAGCTAGCTGACGGCGACGCGGATGCGCTGAACCGCGTTGTTGCAGTAGCCGCCCTCGTTCCACGCGCCGTAGTCGGGCTGCGTGCGACCGGTTGCGTCCGTCCCGCGACACAAGAGCACGTGTTCGCCGGGCAGCGCGTCCCAGCGGAACGTCCAGCCGCGCCACGCAAACTCGGACACGGGCTCGGCAAGCTTCGCGTTGCCCCACGTCCGGCCGCCGTCGGTGCTCACCTCGACGTGCTCAATCAGGCCGTGCCCCGACCACGCGCGGCCCCCGAGCAGACACGGTCCGGCGGCCAGCCTGCGCCCGCGCGTGAGGAAGTCCGGGATGCCGGGCGGCACGAGCAGCGAGCGCGGGAGCATTCGCGACACCGGTGTCTCGGGGTCGAGGTGATACGCCTCGGTCTGCTGCCAGCCTTCGAACGCGTGGTCGATGACGCTGATCGTGCGCAGCCACTTCACGTGCGTCATCCCGTACCAGCCGGGAACGACGAGCCGCAGCGGGAAACCGTGCTGCGGTGGGAGCGGCTGGCCGTTGATGGCGTATGCGAGCAGCACCTCGTCGCGCGTCGCGTCGGAGAGGTGAAGTGCGCGCGCGTAGTCGTGCTCGACATCGCCTTGCACGCCACGGTCGAGCCCGGTGAAGACGACGTCGACGGCTTCGAGTTTCACGCCCGCATCGGCGAGCACCGGCGCAAGCGGCGTGCCGGTCCACTCGGCGGTGCCGACGGCTTCGAGTAGCCAGGGCTGGTTCACGATGTGCGGCTCGATGAGCGCGCGTCCGTTCCCTGCGCACTCGAGCGTGACGGCCAGCGTGCGCGCAGGGCGCGCTCTCAGATCGTCGAGCGTCAATGTCAGCGGCTTCTCGACGAGCCCGTCGATCGCGAGCCGCCACGTGTGCATGTCGACGTGGGGTATGTCGAAATGGATGAGGAGGTAGTGCAGCCCAACCGGCGTGATGTCGTACTGCAGGGCTTCGAGCGGAAGCGCGTGATTCCGCGCCGCGAGCTGCAGCTCCTCGAGCGTGATCTCCGTCACGCGACCCAGGCGCAGCCGTTCCAGTACGCCTCGATGCGTCGTCGGTGCACGTCGACGTGCAGCTCCTCCGGCAAGCGTTCGAGGTGCGCAGGCATGAACAACTCGATGTCGCCAGCCTCGGAGATGCGCTCGAACTCGAACCCGGGCGGCGGGCTGCTCGACGTGACAAGCGTCGTGATCGCCCCGCAGCAGCGCGCCTTCTTCATTCGGACGTAGAGCCGACCGCCGCGCTCTTTGATCAGCTCGGCCGCCGGCTCGGAGACGACGAGGCGCACGCCGCGAGGATACGCCTACGCGGCGGCGCAGGGTGCCGCGCCGCTCGGCGGCGGCGCAGGCGCGAGCACCGGCGGCACGAGGAACGCCGGGCGGCTGAAGTCGAAGCAATCGAGCATCGGCTTGGCGTTCGCATCGCGGTTCGAGAGCGCGGGCAGGTTCCACTTCGACTCGACGAGCCGCAGGATCGACGTGTGGTCGTACACGGTGTGCGACACGTAGTTGGCCTTCGCCCACGGCGAGATCACGATTGCGGGCACACGGAACCCGCTCCAGTTGTAGAGGTCGCCGTACGTGTCGCCCGCCGCGACCGACGGCGGGATGTCATCTGGGCGTGGCAGCTGCACGGGCGGCACGTGGTCGTAGTAGCCGCCGTGCTCGTCGAACGTCAGCACGACGGCGGTTTTCGGCCACGCCGGGCTGTGCATCACGGCGTCGAGGACGCGGTACGCGTAGTACGCGCCCGTCTGCACATCCTGCGGGTTCTCTTCCGAGCCCTCGAACGACTCAGGGTCGACGAGGCTGAAGTTCGGCAGCGTTCCCGCGGCGCAATCGGCGAAGAAGTCGGCGACGGGCACAACGTTGCCGGGGTTGTCCTCGAGGACATAGGGGAAGAGCCCCACCGTCGGCAGGTCGGCGAAGTAGTTCTTCCAAGTGATGTGGTACGCGTTCAGCATGTCGA
>DASSXM010000085.1:0-19069 GCA_035703805.1 Gaiellaceae bacterium
CGGCCTACTCATGCCAAAGCACGCGGTCCCCGGCGAACGGCCTATTCCTCCGCAGCTTCGACCCGATGTGCCGCCCGTGAAGCGGATGCCCGCGCACTACCACGCTTGGGCGCACCCGGGGGCCTACGTTCCTGTTGATCCAACGACGGGCAAGCCGATCCCCGAGAAGCGCTGCCTTAGCGCGTGGGAGGCCCGCTGGCACATCCTTGGTGTGCGCCGCCATCACCCGGAGGCTTGGGAAGCTGCGGCGCGACGCGGCTACGACACGCCGAAGAAGGTTCTACGGCTCCTCGCGGATGCCGACGACGATAAGCGGCTCCGAGCGGACCTTGTGGCGATCCTGAAAGAGGCAGACTGCTCCGAGCCGCACTACACCTTTCGAGAGGGCAAGTACCAGATCACGGTACGGCGTCGCAAGGAGTGGGTTCACGATCACGCCGAATACGCGACCGCGCGAGGACTGAAGCTTCATCTCGAGCGACATCACTGTGGCAGCGACGACACGGGTGGGTTCGAGCACGGGCATGTCGACAAACACGGTAACCCGGTAACGATCTGGGACGACTCGGATGAGTTCAGCCCTGGGCGTCGGATCAACTTCAATCCCGGGGCATGGGAGTTGCTACCTGCCGCCAATTACGTGTTCTTCTGCATCGAGGGCACGATCAAGTCGTGCGCGATGCTTTCGCAGATCATCGAACGCAGGCTACCGGCGACCGTTTTTGATGTTCCCTCGGTCGGTCAGTGGGAAGCCGCTGAGCTGGTACGCCTTCTGCCACTACTGCGAGACAAGGCGATCGTCGTTGTCCCCGACGCCGACGGGGCCGAGAAGTGGCAGGTCCTCAATCAGGCGACCTTGTGCGCCCGTTGGTTCCGTGATCGTGGCTTTGCTGCCGTGATCGCCGCGCCGCCACTCGCGCCAGACGGAACCGTGAGTCACAAGGGCGTTGACGATTACATTGCGAACGACGGCTGGCTTCTGGACATGGAAATCGTCGGCTTCGAGATCGACTACTTCGCCTACTCGCATCTTCGTGAGCGTCTCGCCAAGGGCCGCGTCCACGTCGGCCGTTGGCAGGATGGCGTTGACTCCGATTGGCGCGTGATGGAGGGCCTCGCGTTACTCGGTGGCGAGCTCGGGATCGTCTCGTGTTCGACCGAGAAGCTCGCCAAATTCACCGGTCTCTCTCGGCATGCAGTCTCAGCAGCGCTCGAGCGCCTAAACCGACTGGGGCTGATAAGTGGCGAGGGCAGCACGCGCGTCGGTCACTGGAATCGGTACACGAAGAAATACGAAGAGGACGAGTGGATGGAACGACCCAAGTTCGTAATCCGGGAGCGTGATCTGCGAGCGGTCAGAAGTGACCTACGCCGAGTGCGCGAGTGGGACGAGATCAAAACCCCGCACAGGGAGAATACGACCATGCAGTTGCAACCCCAGGACGTGAGCGCGTTGGCGAGCCTCTTCGCCACACACGACGTACGCCTCTCAATCGACATTCGACCTAAAGACACAGAGGAAGCGCTGAACCGCGACGAGGAACTAGCCGCCGCAATCGACACCTGGGGCGAGACCAAATAGCTTTGAAAGCTTGGCCCGAGCTCGCCGCTCGGGCCAAGGGGTCGGCGAGGCCCTTTTCCCCAGTAGGTCGCTCGACCGGCAACGGGTGTCCGGTCGAGCTGACCGCTGGGACTCGCCACAGGCGGAGGGGTTGGGCGACGGCCTAGCTCTACACAGTGGACTTGCGGACCACGCGGGAGTCGTAGCTCCGCGTGGTCCGCAGTCCGTCTACGACACAGGAAGGACGAACGAATCGTGCCGTACCTACAACTCGACGATCGCTTCGCCGAGCATCCGAAGATGACCGGTCTCTCAGCAGTTGCGTTCCGCCTCCACGTGACCGGACTCTGTTTCGTTGCACGGCAACTCACGGACGGCGCTATCTCGAGTGGCAGCCTGCGCGGGATCCTCGCGAACAGCGGCGCCGCAAAGAGGCACGTCACGGAACTTGTCACCGCCGGCTTGTGGGAAGTTGCCGGCGATGGGCACCGTGTTCATGACTACCTCGACTGGAATTCCTCACGAAGCGAGGTCGAGGCGCGGGTAGAGCAAGCCCGCAAGGCAGCGCGAGCACGCTGGAACGGAAATGGCTAGGCCATGCTCTGAGCATTGCTGGGTGCAGTGCCCGACGCAGTGCAGACAGGAATGCTCATGCAGGCATGCGGGAGCAATGCCCTCCTCTCCTATCCACTCCAATCCGCTAAGAGAGGGTTCAATCGTTAATCAAGGGTCGTCGACTTGCGAGCGCGGGGGTCGAAACACCGATGACGCTTAACGAACGACTCCAAGAACTCGGCCTGACGAAGCACCAGCGGGAGATCGCAGCGTCGAAGAAACCCGAAGACATCGAGCACCTTCTCTGGAAAGTGAGCGAGAACGCCGGCATCACGAATGCGGCGGCCTACGCTGTTCGCAGCCTCAAGAATCTTGAGCCCGCCGTAAATAGACAGCCAGTTAAAGAACCGCCGCGACACGCACCGCTATCGCCAGAGGAGCCAGAGGAGCCAGTCGCACCTCTGAGCGACGACGAGCTCCGAGACCTCATCCTCACCGTCGACTCGCCGTGGAACGAGCCGTTCAAAGCAATACTCGAACAGCGCCAGGAGGAATCGTGAAACCCAAGCCCGTACTCGACCCACAGCCGTTTCGCTCCAAGCCGATCGTCGAGAAGAAGCCCAAGCGGACGTCGACGAAGCCGGGACCGACCACAAAGGCCAGCGGCCCGCAACTCTGGCGGCTCAACGCCAACGGCCTCCTGCGCGTCGTCCCGCTTGAGGAGCGTGACCCGGGCAACGCCATTCTCTCCGCCGACGTCTGGGAGACCGTTTCCACCCTCACGGCGTGAACTGCGCCCACTGTGGCTCACACTTCACGCCGGCCAAAACCGGGCGTAAACGAACTTGGTGCTCAACATCGTGTCGCTGCCAAGCGTGGCGCGAACGAAACCGATACCGAGACGCCCAACGCATTCTCGACGAGCAAGTCAAAGCGAGCCACGCCACGCGCGTGCGCGAGGTCGCGCTCCGGCTCGTGATGCTCGTCTAGTTCGGCCGGCTAGTCAACACGGCCGTGGGAAAGGGCGCTGGGGGGCGCAGTGCGCTAGCTGCGTCTCTCGGCTGCCCGTCCGTTCTCCGTTGCTTCACCGAAAGGAGTCCATCATCTCCAGGCATCTGCACGTCGTCAGACCAAGCGTCGAGCGGCCACTAGCTCCGCACGTTCGCGAGGCCGTCATCCGCACGGCTAGCCGGATCCTCGTCAAGCTCGAGCGCGAGGCGGCGGAAGCTGATCGCCACACGCTCAAAGCGGCCTAGACGCATGAGACTTGGCTTCCGTAGTGGCTTTGCGGCCGGTCGCGTCCTCGGCTATTCACCTGAGGTCGTAGCCGCATGACCGAGACACCTCAGTTCGAGCTCGTCCAGGTGAGCGGTGCTCAGGCGAGCTGGCAGATCCGTTGTACCGATACCGGCGTGATCGTCGAGCGTCTTCACGGTGCCGCAGAAGCCGCGCGCCGGCTCGACGAACTGAACCATCCGCAACAGCCTGACCCTCCTTCGGCAGCCGGTGTCCAATCGCGCACTCAATCCGGCCGTGGATGAAAAAAACTTCGCTATGCCACCTCGCGCAATTTTCTAGGCAACGGTTTTCTTCACATCACTCTTACGCCTTTGAAAGGACTTCCTAGATGGCTGACACAGTCACACCGGTAACCGACCCGGCGAGCGCCGACTCGATGCTCGGCGTCTTCGATGTCGCCACAACGAGTTATCCGTCCGGCGGCATCGCCGTCACGGGCTCGAGTGTGAATCGCAAGGGCACATTCTTTGTCGTCCCGGTCGGTAACGGCGCGGGGGCCGGTTGGGCCGAGTGGGATAACGCCAACCAGAAGGTCAAGCTGTTTACGGCTGCTGGCACGGAGAAGGTGGGCGGAGCAGCCTCCATTCGTTGTCTCGTCATTGGCCCCCACGCGTGAGCCTCGTCCTCCGCATCGAATATCGCCATGACGAGGTCCTCGACATTCCCGTCGAGGCGCTGTCAAAGCTCATCGTCGAATCACCCGCTCGCAATGCTGATGGCACGCGCTGTGCGTGGACAGAAAAACACGAGGCGAAGCTCGCGAACGTGAAGAGCATTCGCCTCGTCGCCGAACCGCAGTAATCCTCGTCGCTTCCCGCGCGACGACACGACATTAGGAGTTCCTTTGAGTGCAGTTTCTCCGACCGCGTCGATATACGCGGCGCAAGCTCCCGCGATTGCAGCAGCACGGTTGCGAGCGGCCTCGAGCATCGATCCCGGCTTTGCCGCGCCTGCGGGTCTCGCCTCCGGTCTCGACCCTGGTCTCGCCTCGGCGATTCGGCCGAGCATTGACCCGGGCTTCTCGTCTCCTCTTGCGCAGTTGCTCGCTCCGCACCTGACTCAGCTCGCGTCGCCGCAAAAGGTCGTGTCAGTGCATCCGGTTACGGGCGTGACGACCACGACGACGATGCCAACGTCGAAAGCGAAGACGTCGCCGGGTGGGCCGAAGCCGACGCCTCCGAACATCGGCTCGATGATCTCAAGCGGTGATTTGAGTAGCGCGTTCAACGAGGAAGCGAAGAGCGTGCCGGCGGAGGTTCAATCGATCTACGGCCCCATCGCCAATTCGCTCGCAGCGCTGTTCCAGAACCGCTCTAACGTCCTCCAGGGCGCGATCAACAGCTACACGCCGATCTACGGCGCACTGACCGGCCAGTACGCCCCCGAGTCGCAGGCGAACTATGGCGAGGCGATGCAGTCGCAGGCCGCGATCGACTCGATGCTCCAGTCCGCTCTCGGTGGTCAGGGCGCGCAGGCTGCCGCGCAGCTTGCGAAGGAGATCGGGTCGACGGGTGTTGCCGCGCCTGTCGCGAACGCACTGGAGGGAACGCAGGCTGCCCGCTACCAGGGCGAGCAGGGCGCGGCGGCGGCACGTGGCGCAGCTTCCCTGTCGCAGCTTCTCGGCCAGGGCGTGAACGCGGCCGACTACGGCGCGAAGCTTCCCGGCATCGCCGGGGCTGCGGGGCTGCTGGCGACTCGTCAGGGGCAGGCGCAGATCACGAACGACGAGTTGGCGGCTGCGAACAGTCTGGCCCAAAGCGAAGGACAGAGCTCGACACAAATGCTCTCCGACCTTCGACAGATCCTGAACAACTCCGCGATGCTCGAGCTCTATTACGGGCCTCGCGGCGCGGCTGCGCTACAGAACGCTGGGACGAACCAGGCGAAGCTTCCGATCGACCAGCAGAACGCGAACGCGCACACGACGGCGGCGAACGCGTCGGCGCGCAACGCTGGAACGAATGCAGCGAAACTCCCGATCCTTCAGCAGAACGCGAACTCCCGCGCCACGACGGCCGGGGCCTATGCGGGCGGCTACCTGACCGCAGCGCAGCAGAAGGCGGCAGCGGCGGCGGCTGCTGCCGCGGCGGCTCAGACGCGAGCGGGCGCGGCCACGACGACCGCCGGAGCCGCAGTAACGCGAGCGAATGCGTACGCCAGAGGGATGGACGCGAAGCTTGCAAGTGGTGGCTTCACGCCGGCTCAGATCGTCAAGTACAAGGCCGGCGCGATGAGTGCGGCGCAGCTCATGCTGCAGGGCGGTCACGACAGCAAGGGCAACGCGATTCCGGCACTCACCTACCAGCAGGCGCTCGCTGAGAGCAAACAGGCGCCGTATCCGACCGCGATTATGGTCGGCGCGCTAAATCAGGTCTACAAGCCGGGTGTGAGCGGACGGCCGATCTTCAACGCACAACAGCAGGCGGCAAATGCGGTCGGGATACCCGCGCCATTCGGACTTCTTGGTTTGACGGGGCATACGAACATGGGTGGCTCCATCGGAAAGACCGTGCCCGTCGGAACCGCAAAGAAGCCAGTAACCCCGATCATCTACGGGAAATAGTCCGTGCCGAGTCCCTACTTCAGCAGCGGCGCAAAGGCCGGCGGAAGCCCCTACTTCGCAAGCGGAGTAACCACTGGCGGAGGACCAGCGGGAGGAAGTCCGTACTTCGCCGGCAGCAAGTCGACTTTCACTCCGGGTCCAGTTCCGAAGCCCTCGAGCGACGGTTTCCTTGGTGGCGTCACCGGTGCGCTTGGTGATGTCGGCCACGTAGTAGGCAAGACCGTGACGGGACTCGCGAACGACATGGCGCAGATCCCCGGCGGCGCGGTTCAGTTGGGCGAAGCGGAGTACGGCGTCATGAAGAACGCCGCCGAGCATTTCGGACAGAGCACTAAGGCTGGCTTCCAGGGGCCGACTGGCTGGGGCGCACTCTTCTCTCATCCCGAGGCTTGGTACCACGCGGTTACGCATCCCGCTCCGGGGGCCGACAAGGCAGCCCAGCTCGTCGGCGGTGTCTTGAGCAATACAGCGAAGTCGCTGACCGATCCGCATTACATCGCGCAGCATCCCGACCAGGCGCTTCTCAGCGGGGTCGGACTTCTAAGCGGTGGCTCTGGACTCGCAGCTCGTGCGGGCGCAGTAGCCGACGCGACACGTGCGGGCGATGTTGGCGACGTACTCAAGGCCGCGGTCACGAAGCCGGTGATGCCGCCGCGGCTCATCAACATCGGCGACACGCAGGTACCGTTCAAGGCGTCTCAGAACGCAGTTACGCGCGGCGCGCAGGCTGTGCACGACATGGTCATCCAGCGCGCGCTTAACACCAACCCGAACGGTCTCGTCGGCGGCTATGCAACCAAGCGCCTCGGCGGTTCGCTGGCGGAAACGCGCCGATACCAAGAGGCGATCACGTCCGCTCCCGCGGCGGTCCTGCAGAAGGTGGGCAAGCAGCTCGACCCAACAGAGCAGGCTGCACTTCGGCTCACGTCGGAGAACTCGACGCCCGAAGAGGCGGCTGCGTTCCACTTCAGTCAGGCCGATGCTGGAATCGCGCCGGATCAAAACCGCGCGATGGGCAACCTCTACCGCCAGGTGTCGCAGCGTGGACTCTTGACCCGCGACGCGGCCGGAAACGTTGTCGTCGATGCCGACGCGCACCCGCAACTTGCAGCGGTCGACGCGCTCCTCGCGAAGGGCGGTGCAGAGCGAGACGCGATTCTCCAGAACACAGGCCAGATGAGCGAGGAAGGACTCGCATCACGGACGAATTTGCCCGGACAGATCAGGCGTGCGGGCATCCCCGAGTCCGAGCGCGCCGGCTCCATCTTTGCCGGAGAAGGACGGAACTACGTCCCGTACTACGAGGTTGAGGGGAAAGCTCCCAAGACGCCGATCGCGGGCGCGTCGTCGAGCATCGTCGGCAGGCCGCAGAAGATCGTTTCGCAGTCAAAGGCGATGACTGGGGCGAACCTCGAACAGGGCATTGTCCCCGACAACACAACCGGCCTTGTTGCACGTCAAATGGCGCGCGCCTACCGATACGCGAACACGGACGCATTTCGCCGCGGCATCGTGAAGACCGGCTCCGATGTGCGTCGCACGAACCGCGATGTACTCGTCTCCACACAGGAGCTCGCGAACGCGCAGGTACCGGAAGAGTTGCGCGCGCAGTTGAACGGCGGCACACTCACCCGTGACGAACTCGCAGGGCATGCGCTCGCTTACGACGCTTGGCGCGAGCAACTGTTCCACCCTGGGTCGCTAACGAGCAAGTTTGCACCGGAGAAATCGGTTTCACTCGGCTCTCCGGCGCCCGAGGGTTTCCGCTGGGTTGACCGCAACCTTCTTGGCGATCTTGCCGCGCCTCCGGTCGGACCGACGACGAAGCTCGGCAAGGTCGCCGACAACGTCAACGCCTTCCAGACGGCTGCGACGGTCTACCTGAAGCTCGGTCACTTCGCGACTCGCTACGGCACGAACGCTGCCGCAAACGCCGTCCAGGGTTCGCTGCACAACCTGCCCCGAGCGTTCCAAGTCTGGCGCTCCCTCTCAGACTTGGACAAGGGCCGCGCGCTCGCGGCAGGCGGCCAGGCCGCGGCGCATGCCCTTCCGATGGAAGGGATGGGTCCATTCGCTCGCGCCGCCCGCCCGATGGCGAACTGGTGGGCCGTCCACGCCGATGCTCCGTTCCGTTTCAACTCGCTCGCCTACGAGGCGCGCAAGGCGGGATTCGACACGCCGGAGAAGTTCAGCGGTTTGCTCGACAAACTCCAAGCCGGCCCGAACGGAATCCCTGCGAGCGAATGGGCGCGCATCGACGGCATCGCGAAGACGGCGAACCGCGAGGCAATCGCATATGACCGCCTCTCGCCGTTCGAGAAACGTGTCCTTACGCGCGCGGTTTGGTTCTACCCATGGGTCAAGGGCTCGTCCTCATTCGCGCTCAACACGCTTCTCGAGCATCCGCTCAAGTCAGCGGCGCTTGGCAACCTCAGCGAGCAGGCGCAGCAACGACAAGCATCGGAGCTCGGGCCGCTACCGAGCTACGCGCAAGGTTTGTTCAAAGTCGGCGGAAGCGCCACGCAACCACTTGTCGAAGACCTCTCGACCATCTCCCCGTTCGCGACGGCAGGCGATGTTCTTCGCTCAGCGGCCAACATCAACAAGCCAACCGAGGCAGAGCAGCTCTCGTCATATCTGAATCCGGCGCTCTCTGCAGCGGGCCGCGCTGCCTACAACCAGAACATGTACGGGCAGTCGGTCACTTCGCACTATGGCAAGCCGCCGAAGGATGCGGGTGTGCTTCACAACCTCCTCGCGGGCATTGGCTCGACGACGCCGGAGCTCGCGATCTGGAAGGCGACACACGCGCCGGCGGATCAGTCCAAGCGCATGTATCCGCTGACGCCGCGGTACGGCTTGCTCAAGTTCCTGCTCGGCTCCGTGACGCCACGCACGATGAACCGCTCCGTCGCGAACGCGAACACGCAAAAGGAACTCACGGCGGCAGGCCGATGACCGAATTAGAAGACGATCCGAACTTCCCGCTGTACTTCGAGCTCGGCAAGACGATCCTCGCGCTTGGTTCCGAAATCGTTAACCCCGGAGCTTCAATTTATGCGCTTCATCTCGCGATCATTGCGGCAGCGCGTCGATCCGGCCTGGGCCCAAAGGATCTCCTCGCGAACGCTCTGGCCGCGTTGCCGACAGGTGACGAGTGGGAGCACGAACTCCGACTTGTCGATGCAGCCGAGACCGACGTTCTCACACGAACAACAACCGTTACTGAAAGGTTGCACTAAATGGCATACGGGTCCACGCAGCAGAAGATCAGCGCGTCGCCCTATACGCAGCCGACAGCACCGCTCGCGGCTTTGTACGGGATGAAGACGTCGAATCCGTTCGTTGACAGGGCTGCGTCGATTCTCGGCAAGCCGAAGCAGAACGTGTCGGGACTCGGCGGCGCGCAGGGTTTCAGCCTGCTGAATCCGCAGCCACACATTCCGCAGCCGATCTCCAACTTGGGCGGAGCGAATCCGAATATGCCGCCTTCGGATTCAATTAATCCCGGCGGCGCCATGATCCCCTATACGTCTCCCGGCTCGTCGTCTCCGGGGGCGACCGGCACGAGTTCTATCGGCGCTGGCAAAGCCTTCAAGCCGCCGAACATCAACGATCTCACCCTCGATCCGGTGTACCAACAGGTCGTCGCGGCGGGGCAGCGGAACATCGGTGACGCCTCTACGGCGGCGCTCGCGTCGGCGAAGAACGCGCTGCTTGGCTACGGGTCGATTGCGCCGGACGCGGCCTCGGGCCTCTCAGGTTTGTTCCAGAATGATCCGAACAATCCGATCCTTGGAGCCCTCTCCGACACGTTGACGGCGCAGGCGGCGAAGAACAACCCGAACGCGACCCTCAACCAGCTCGCGTTGAACGACTATCAGCGTGTCGGCCAACTCGACGCCGATCTGAACGACAAGAACCTGTATTACTCGTCGACGCGGGCGGCCCAGCTCGCGAACGATGCGAACACGTACCGCGGTGAGCAGGCGACCGCGACCTCCGATCTCGCTGACTCTCTTGCGGGGATTTACGCGAACGTGTTGAACGCGAAGCAGGGGGCGCTTGAGAATCAGAACAACGCGTTGCAGCAGGCGTATCAGAATGCGTTGTCGCTGGCGGCTCTCGGCGGTGGCGCTCCGAGTCAGGACACGGGTTCGTCTACTTCAGCCCCTGTTACGGCTCCGGTTGCTGCTCCGATTGCAGCTCCGGCTGCGGGCGCTGCGAACTCAGCCCCGCCTTTCGCGCCGACGATTGTTGATCCGAATGCGGCACCCGGTGGCTCTGTTAGCAACGCCATCCCAGGGACGAGGATCGACTCTTCGCACATCGTTGGTCCGACCGGCCAGCCTGTCCTCGACTTCCAGAACGCCGTGTCTCCGACAGGATGGCAGCCCGCAGGAGATCCCAACCTGCCGCCTGCGGCGCCGCCGATCATTTCCGCGCTCGCGCAGTCCGGGCAGGCCACCATCGCGCCCGATTTTGCTCCGGTACCTCGCGTCGAGCCTGTGCTGAGGCCATCGGTCCCGGACGTACAGACAATCACGCCGCCGAGCAACGGTCCCGGCGGTCCGACAGGAGTGAACGCTTCTCCGGCTGGCGAGAGTGGTGCTTACAGTGGAAGCGCTGCTCGGCCGGGAGCCGCGATCAGCGCGCTGCAGCGCGCAGCAAACGCACTCATGGCGCAAGGCCTTACTCCGAGGGCATTCGCTGGAAGCGCATTCGCCGCCTAGCCGCAGCTGCCGGTGTGGTACTGGGCCGACTGCGCAGCGTGATATTCGTGAGCTCCCTGCAACGCAATCGCGAGCGGAGAACCGTGGTTTTTGAATCCCCACTTCTTCACGAGGAATCCGGGCAGGACGTGTAGCGCGTCGCAAGCAGTCTGGCCATCCGACTGCTCTCCCTTCAGGTGCAAACCCTCGACCGCCAGGATGTCGAGATCAGCGCCCAACGTTATGGGGTTGACCGCGCGCTTTTGAATCCGCGCCCGTAGGTCAGCACAAACTTCGGGCGAGAGATACGACGTCGTTCCGCCGATGCTCGGCGTGTAGCCGTTCGCGATTCCGTTCGGCGGCGGGATTGGGAGCGTTGCGAGATACGCGTTCCACGCATCGTCAGTTGCCGGACAGCCGATGGTGACCGTCTTCCCCGCGATGTACGCGGCACGTGCGGAGATCGTCGCACTGACGGTGAAGCCCGAGGGTATGTCGGCAGCGGCGGTTGCTACGAACACTCCCGAAAGCACGATGGCGAGGGCAACGAAGCGCACGACGCTCATCAGAGTAGACCTAGTGCGGATCCGCGTCCGCATCCCGCCGCTCCCAACCGATTGAGATTTTCCTGCAAACGAGACTTCCGTTCTCGGAGCGGCGGGAATCTCCGAAAGGAACGAATGACTGAACCCTTGAGTGAGCTAGACGTCGCCGCACGTTTTGACGAGTCGGCCGTTTCAACACTCGAGCCGGCTGCGGCAGCACCAACGGAGCCCGTCGCGCCCTATGACCCCAACGATCCCGCATCCATCGAGAGCTACATCTCCGCACAGGCGCAGGCGGGCGCCGAACAGCGGCTGGCGACAATCGCCGAGCAGTTGCAGCAGCAGCAAGCGGCGGTCGCAGCGTACGAGCAGGCGCGACAGGAATGGCTCGGCGATCCATGGTCAGAGGGCTATGAGGAGCGCCTCGCGGAACTCCAGGTCGACGACGCCGTTCGTGCTCGACTCGCACAGTTTGGAGCAGAGTACCGCCCGCTCTTGGAGCAGATCGAACACCTGGAAGCGGCGAAACAGGCCGAGGCGGCCGAGCAGCAGCTTGAGGCGGTACATGGGCTAATCGCGGACACGCTCGGTGCGCTCGCGGAGGAGCATGGCAGTTTCGACATGGACCGCGCCTACCAGAACGCCGAGCAAATGACGGCGCAGGTGATCGGCCAGCTCGTCGCGCAGGGTCAACCTCTCGAGCGCGTGAACGCCGAGTTGATTAGAGCGGGCTTCCCAGATGCAATTCTGCGCGACGCTGCGCTCATGCAGATTGAGGCCGAGAAGGCGGCGAACGGTGGCATCGCTCCCCAGCCGACAGCGCCGCCCGTACTTGATGAGCTTGGCGTTGCGCGACGCTTCGGAGCGCCCCGCAGCCCGAGCGAAGCGATAAGCGCGGTCGAGCGCGAGGCCGCAGCGTCGCCGGCGTTCCAGCGCGAGCTCGCGCGCATGGAGGCGAAGCGCGCACCGCTTGTCACCACCGCGAAGTCTGAGGTCGAAGTCGCTCGCGCGTTCATGGATCGCAAGCGCGCAGTGGCCACTACTTAACCCAACTAGGAAAGGAACCGCGTGATCCCCCTCGGAACACCACGCCCGAGCCCATTCAGAGTCGTCGAGGAAGCCACTCGACCGCCCTATGCTTGCAGCCTTATCCCCGGAACGTCCGGGCCGTTCATCGACACGAACGCGGGCTACATCTCCGCCACGTCGCTCGCGTCCCTGATCGACGCGGCCGGCTGGCCGCATCCCGACGAGGTGGAACCGTTGAGAGCGGATCTCAGGGCGGCCCGAAAGCGCATCGCCGAGCTTGAGCGAGAGGCGGAAGCGAACGCGCTTGACGCGGAACGAGTCGCGGCGGCGGAAGAGATGCTCGCCAACGCTTCGCGGACGCGTGTACTCGTCGATCGTCTCGCTCCGGCCCACACGGAAGCCCCCGCCGTAGCAGGGGCACCCGTCTAGGCCGAGAGCGCGTCTAGGAACTCCCGGTCCTCCCACGGCGTCAGCCACGAGAGGTCGTTGTTCACGTTCCCGTGTTCACGGATGCGCCTGGCCATCTCGAGGTGGCACGCGGTGTCCGTTCTTACTCCGGCCGAACGCAAGAAGAGCAGTTCGGCCGTGTACTCATGTTCAAGCGCCATCACCTCGACACGATCAGGGGCGGCGTTGTAAGCCTCCTCGGTCTCGGCGATCCCCCTGCCCTCGGGCGGGAAGAACGCGCAAGTGAGGTCTGTACACCCCGCAGATACCCGGTCGACCAGGGCCGTGTCTCCCCACTCGTCCGTCAGAAGGTTGTCGATCGCGCCGAGCAGCGCTATGGCTGACAACAGTTTCGACTTGTCGATGAGGACGACGGGCTCAGACGTTGGGCGAAGCTCAACAACTGCCATTTGATTCCTTCCTCGGGCCGCATTTGACCCGCACCCGCACGTTGCGGTAACGTTGGCGGGCGATCAGGCCAGCGCTCGACGTCCGTCAAGTCACCGAGCACCGGCTTAGGTTCACAAAGAGTCGTTTGCCGCGTCGACCTCCTGCCAGGGAGGCGCCGGCGTGTCTGCCTCAAGCCGCTAGGACCGCCTCCCGCGTGCCGAGCCATCGGTGAGTCCGCACCGATGCGGCAATCGCGGGAGAGGTGGCCTCGCGGACTCGAAGCATGGCTTCGGAGAATGACGATTAGCGTCGGTTTTGTCAACCCGCCCGTGCGGGGTGCGCGGGAGAACCTTCCGCGTCAGCGAACGCCTCTTAGATGCCCCCTAGGGTCGATCCGAAGCTGACCGCCGTTGTGAAGGCTGGGGAGCGCGTCTCGCGAATCGAGCGAGAGCTCGAACAGGCGCGCGCAGCTTTCTACCGTGCGCTCGACCAGGCGCTTGAGGCCGGCGTCTCGATCTCGGCTATCGCTCGAGCGCGCGGTGTCTCACGGCAGGCAATCCAGAAGCTCGTCGGTCGCAGGGGGCGATAACCTACGGCGCCCGAAGTCTCTCCCTGACGAGTTGAGCGAGCCGCGCGCCATCCTCCACGCCGAGGTCATGCGCGGCAGCTTTCAGATGCTCGGCGAGCGTTTGGGCCTCGATCCAAGCAGCGTCCCAACGCTCACGATCGGCGTTGTCACGCGCGATCGGATCGAGATTGCGGACGGCTTCGATGTACGCGAGCACCCGCAGGCGAAGATTGTCCGAGTCGTCAAGGTCCCGGACTCGCTTGACATGTCTCATGATGATGTCGTGGAGTCCCTCGTCCACACGCCGACTCTACGTCACCACACGTAGGCACGCGGCTCGTACGACTCGCCCCGCCGCGGCAACTCGAGGGCCTCCTCCTCGCCGCGGAACACAACCTTGACGCGATCAGCGACCGGCAGGCTGTGACTCCGGCTCATAGCAGGCCGAACAAACACGGCCTCGATCGCCGAGCCGAGCAACTCACGGAGATCATGGACGTTATCCTCGCGACGCAGCCGCTCAACGAGCGCGGCGACGTCGACTCCCGCGAGGATCGGCTTGGGCGTGGGGGCGGGGGCGTTCGCCAGGAGATCCTGCCACTTCCGGTGCGCTTCGGCGACGAGGCGGGAGTGATCCGCCTCCCCGATCTGCGCGCGGAGATCGAGGTCTATGAGTGCGCCCCTGTAGGAGCGTTCGGCCTCGACGATTGCCGCGCCGTATTCATCCTCGTCTTCGACGGGCGGACGTGGGACTTGGAAGCCGCCAGCCTGATCGACGAACTGCTCGATCACGTAGTCCTCAAGCCTCGTCAGAGAGATGGTGGACGGAGCGGCGCAACGTCCATGCGTTGTGTTCGTCGTACAGCGATAGACGGCCACTGTGGACTTGCGCGCCGACTGCGACCGCATCGCGAACGAGCAGGATGCGCAGCGGCAAAGGCCGGCCAGAAGCGTCCCGGCCGACTCGGTGATGCCAGGACGTGACGCGCGTTGCGCGAGGTTCCACGTCAACTCGTCGACGAGCGCCTCGTGCGCTGTGGTGTTCACGTCGCCGTGTCCGTTGCGGGCTTCGCCAAGGTAAACCCGATTCGCGAGCAGGCGCTTGATGCGGTTCGCCTGCCATACAGGAGCCGCGTTGTCGCCGCTCGGGACATGCTTCTCGGTCAGATAGGCCGCGATGCGCGCATAGGGCTCGCCCTTGGCGGCCATCTTGAATGCCTTGAGTACAGCGCGACCGTGCCTGGGCGCGACCACGAGTCGGCGATCCTTGCCGCGCACGTAACCCGGAGGGACGTGTCGCGTGACGTGAATGCCGCGATCGACCGCGCTTCGCTTTGACGTGACCCACGTTTCGCGGATGCGGCGCAGCTCGAACTGTGCGAGTGACAGCATCATGTTCAGCACGAGCTCGCCCGTCGCGGTTGACGTATCGAACTCGCCGTCGGCGACAATGACGGCTCCGCCCAGATTGTCGATTTGCTCGAGTGTCTGCAGACCGCCGATCAGCGTACGTGCGAAGCGATCGAGTTTTGCGACGATGATCCCGCCTGACTCGCCCGACTCGATCCGGGCGATGGCACGATCGAGTTCCGGCCGTCGCATCTTTCCGCCAGAGACGTCGAGGTCGGTCAGCACCTCGCCGATGCGCAGTGCACGGGCCTTTCCAAGAGCGCGACAACGCTCCTCTTGGTCCTTCGGACTGATGAAGCTGTCGCCGGCTCGCCCGCGTACGTCGGAGACGCGGACGTAGATGTCGAGCGGAAGGGCTATCTTCTTGGGACTCATGGCCGCCTCCTGGCGCTAATCCCTCATGTGGCAAAAACGCTATCACGTAACGACTTTCGGCTGCCAGATGAACGCTCACGATTCGGAACGGATCAAGGGCATGCTCGAAGAGCTCGGACTCGGCGAAGCTGCGAGCTCGTATGACGCAGATGTCATCGTCTTCAACACGTGCACAATCCGCGAGAAGCCGGACACGAAGCTCGCGGCGTACCTCGGCAACGCGGCGGCGCGAAAGCGCGAGCGCCCGGATACCGTCATCGCGGTCGGCGGCTGCTACGCGGAGGCGCAGCGCGACAAGATCTTCTCGCTGTACCCGCAGGTCGACGTCGCATTCGGTCCGGGAACGATCTCGCACCTTGCGGAATGGCTCGGTGCCGGAGGCTTCGGCGTGGCGCGCGGCGCGTGGGGGACAGGAGACGAGCGGCGCTTCGCTGCGACGCTCCCGATGCACCGCGAGCGCTCGTTCCAGGCGTGGGTGCAGATCTCGATGGGCTGCAACTCGGTCTGTTCGTACTGCATCGTCCCGGCGGTGCGAGGACGCGAGGTTTCGCGGCGACCCGGTGACGCGCTGGCCGAGATCGAGCGCCTCGCCGGCGAAGGGGTGCGCGAGGTCACGCTGCTCGGGCAGAACGTCAACTCGTATGGGCGCGATCTCGGCACCGACTTCTCGGAACTTCTCCGGGCGGTCGACGCGGTGAACGGCATCGAGCGCATCCGCTTCACGAGCCCGCACCCGAAGGACTTCCGCCGCGAGGTGATCGCGGCGATGGCCGAATGCGCGGCGGTGTGCGAGCACGCGCACCTGCCGCTCCAGTCCGGATCGACGCGCGTGCTGAAGGCGATGCGGCGCACGTACTCGCGTGAGCGGTACCTGAAGCTCGTCGCGGAGCTGCGCGACGCGATTCCGGACCTCGCGCTGACCACCGACATCATCGTCGGCTTCCCGGGCGAGACCGAGGACGACTTCCGCGAGACCCTCGAGGTCGTCGAGGAGGTCGGCTACGACGGCGCGTTCACGTTCGTCTACTCGCCGCGGGCTGGAACCGAGGCGGCGGCGATGGAGCAGATCGCGGACGAGGTAAAGGTCGAGCGCATCGAGCGGCTCGTCGAGTCCGTTCAGCGGATCGCCGCAGCGCGGAACGCAGAGCGTGTCGGCCGCGTCGAGGAAGTCCTCGTCGAAGGCCCGAGCCGCACCGAGCCGAGCCTGCTGCGCGGACGCACGCGCCGGAACACGACCGTCAACTTCACGGGCGATGCAGCTCCTGGTGAGCTAGTCGACGTAACGATCGAGCGCGCAACGTCGACCACGCTCAACGGATCACAGCTAGTTCGCGTTGAGGCTGCGTAGCCCGAACGCCGCCGGTACGACCGGCAGCCAAAAGTTGAAGACGCGGTACGTGAAGACCGCGAGGACGGCGGCTGCAAGCGGGATCCCGGTCCACGAGAGCGCAAACGGAAGGAGCGCCTCGACTGCACCTGCACCTCCGAGGGGAAGCGTTCGCCGCGTGAGCGCGTACCCGGTCGCGTACCCGATCAACAGCAAAGCGACGTTCGGCGCACCGTGACTGAACGCCTGCAGGCACGCCCAAAGACAAACCACCTCGCCGATCCAGTACACGGCTGCGCCGGCCGGCCCTGCCAGGTGGCGACGGGAGAAGAGGCATCGCAGTACATGAAGTGACTCGAGCATCTGCGCGAGGCGGTCGCGCCAGCTGCCCTTTCCGCGGAAGCGTTGGCGGTGACCCACCGCCCAGAGAGCAACGGCGAAGCCGATCGGGACGGCGATCGCCCAGGGGAGCGTCAAACCGATCGACGGTTTGTGCGCGCCGCTAGCGAGGAGATCGATCGATGCGATGCACGCGGCCGGCGCAAGCAGCGCGTACTCGAGTGCCCCCAGGCCGAGGACGCGAACGCGAGCCTCGCGATCGGAGATCCCCGTCTGCCTGAACGCGTGAAGGTCGATCGAAAAGCCGCCCTGTGCGACGAACGGTGCGAAACCGGCAACGACCGCCGCTGCCGTCGTTCCCGCGTCCATCCCTTGGCCTTTGTCGACGCGGGCGATCTCGCGGTACCCGATGGCATAACCGATGTACGCGACGATCTCCGCAGCGAAGGCGACCGCGAACCATGCGGGTTGAACTCCCTGCAGCCGATGCCAGACGCGTTCGAAGCCCGCCGCCCAGCTCAAAGCGAAGAGCGTCGCGAGCGCTACCGCCGATGCGGCGACGAGGAATGCAGCTGATTCGGCACGTGTGTTCCCCACGATGTGACAACGGAGGCGAGAATCCTCCGGTGACGGTTATCGGCATCTTCGGCCCGATGGCGAGCGGGAAATCCGCCGTTGCAGAGGCGATCACGGAGCGCCTTCCTGCCGAGCTGGTCTCCGCCGACGCGATGCAGGTCTACCGGGCCCTGCCGATTCTGACGAACCAGCCTAGCGTCCATACCAAGCTGGTGGGGATCTGGCCGCTCGATCACCAGGCGTCGGTCGGCGAGTACGCGCCGCTCGCGCACGCCGCGATCGACGAGATCCTCGCCGCGGGCAAGACGGCCGTCGTGGCGGGCGGAACAGGCCTCTATCTACGCGCGGCGCTCGTCGACCTCGCGCTTCCGTCTGCGCCTGCCCCCGGAGCGCGCGAGCGTTGGTCGGAGTTCTACGACCGGGAGGGTGCCGCCGCCGCGCACGGCCATCTGGCCAAGCTCGACCCGGAGGCCGCGGCGGCGATCCATCCGAACGATCGGCGGCGCGTCGTTCGCGCGCTCGAGCTTGCCGAGGCAGGCGACTCGCTCGCGCCGGCCACCGACCGCCTCTGGACGGAAGAGACGAGACATCCGACCCTGGTCGTCGGTCTCGACGTCCCGAAGTATGAGCTCGAGCAGCGCATCCTCGAGCGGACGCACGCGATGTTCGACGCCGGCGTGGAGGAGGAGGTACGGAATGCGCTCTCGGGCCCGATCTCGGTGACCGCGCGAAAGACGCTCGGCCTCGACGAGGTCGCGAACTTACCGCGGGACGACGCGATCGCGGCGATCGTCGTCCGCACGCGACGATACGCGGCCTATCAGCGCAAATGGATGCGACGCATCCCCGGCCTCGTTATGGTCGATGCGGATCGCCCGCCGGGCGAGATCGCCGATGACATCGTCGCGCTGGCACGCACACGGGAACATCTACCTCGTCGCTGAGGGCAGCTACGAGCTGGATCCCACGCTCGACGGCGCAGTCGAGGTGCTGAGCGTCGACGGCGACGAGGTCGAGATCGCGATCGTCAACCCCGACGGCTCGCGTGCCGAAATGTCGGGGAACGGCACCCGCATCGCCGGCGCGTGGCTCATGGAGCGTACGGGCTCCGACATCGCGCACGTTCGCGTCGGGCCGCGTATCGTGGAGGTACGCAGGAAGGGCGAGGTGTACGAGTCCGAGCTCGGCGAGGCGAGAGTCGTCGCGCGCGAGCGCATCGCCGGGCTGGACGTCACGGTCGTTGACGTCGGGAACCCGCATGCCGTCGTCGTCGGCGACCCCGCCGACATCGAGCTCATCGGCCCGTTGCTCGAGACGCATCCACGCTTCCCCGACCGGACGAACGTGCAAGTCGTGCGCATCGACGGCCCCGG
>DASSXM010000007.1:0-19156 GCA_035703805.1 Gaiellaceae bacterium
GCGCTGAAGGGCTTCTTCCGCTTCCTAGTCGAGAACGAGCAGATCGAGCGCGACCCGGCGCACGTGCTGCGCACACCGAAGAAGAGGGAGGCGCTGCCGGACGTGCTCGACCGGCGCGAGCTGTCGCGCCTGCTGCACGCGGTCGAGCGCGACGATGTCTGGGAGCGTCACTTCGCGGGCAAGCGCGAGCGCGACCGACTTCTGCTGGCATTGTTCGCCTACGCTGGCTTGCGACGCAGTGAGCTGCTCGGGCTCGACTGGGACGACGTTGACTTCGAGCGGCGGCTGCTACAGGTGCGTAAGGCGAAGGGCGGCCGACAGAGGGTCGTGCCAATCCATCCGGCGCTTGCGCCGCTCTTCCTCGAATACCTCGCAACCAGGGCGCGGGACCCGGAACCGGCGCTGTTCGTGGGCGTCCAGGGGCGGCGCCTGTCGCAGACGATCATGACGCAGACGTTCCTTCGCTATGCGCGCGCCGCGGGAATCACCGAACGAAAGCGGGTGACGCCGCACACGCTGCGGCATGTGTTCGCGTCCGAGCTGCTGCGATCAGGCGCGAACTTGCGCCAGATCCAGGAGCTGCTTGGGCACAAGCATCTCGACTCGACGCAGCGCTACACGCGCGTGACCGCGCACGAGTTGCGCGGCGCGGTCAAGCGGCTGAGGTTCACGCCCGGAGACGATCCGAACCGGGCAAGGAGGACAAGATCGCGGAGCGGGAGCGTCCGGTGACCCGCCTCCTTGCACTCCTCAAGGTCGGAGACGAGCTCCCCTGGCAGCTTGACTCGAACGGAGAGCCGCAGTGGCTCACCGTGATCGAGGTTGTCGACAGCGTGACGTACGTCGTCCGCTACCCGGACGGAACGATCGGGGCGCTCGTCGACTCCGAGTAGCTGATCTGGCCGACGCCCCCCGATGGCGTTTGACGGGGCACCGGCCGGATGAGAGAGTCGCTTCGTCAAGTCCTGTGGGCCTTCGGGTTCGCAGGACTTGGCATTTGTAGGGCCTCAATTCGCTCCTACGTCGGCCATCGCCCGGCGCTCGGCCATAGGACAAGCTACCCCGGCTTGTCGTGAAGGCCTCGCGCAGCCGCCTCGGGCACTTTACGATCGCCCAGGTGGGGGCTTCGACTGCGATCGACCTATTTGCCGGTGCCGGTGGCGCCACGCAGGGCCTTGCCTACGCGGGATTCTCGGTGGTCGCGGCCGTGGAGTCCGACGGGCCGGCTTCCGACTCCTACCGGGCGAACCACCCCGGCGTCCACCTCGTCGAGAGCGACATCCGCCAGGTCGATCCGGACGCACTGCGCCTCGAACTCGGCCTCGAGTGCGGCGAACTGACTCTGCTGAAAGCCTGCCCCCCATGCCAGGGCTACTCGTCCATCGGGAAGGGTGACCCCGACGACCCGCGCAACGACCTCGTCGGCGACGTCTGGCGTTTCGCGCGCGCGTTCCACCCCCGCGCCGTGATGCTCGAGAACGTGCCGGGCCTCGCCCGGGACGACCGCCTTCCGAAGCTCGTTCGGCAGCTCCGGGCGGTTGGCTACAGCGCCAAGACGTACCTCGTCGACGCAACGGAGTTCGGCGTGCCGCAGCGGCGGCGGAGGCTGATCGTCATCGCAGTGCGCGGTGGCCGGGGAGCGCTTCCTTCCTCACTCGCCGAACTGCTGCCAGAGTGGTTCACGAGCGGCGGCCTCGAGACCGCGGGAGAGGCGCTCGCACTCGCGAGCAGCGTCGATCCGGCGAGCGACGTTCTTCACCAGTCCCGCGTGAGCTCGGCAAAGGTCCTCGACCGGCTGCGCGCCTTGCCGGTCGGCGGCACACGGTTTGACCTTCCCGTCGGCCATCAGCTCGGCTGCCATTCGAAGCTTGACCGCCGCGACGCCACGGCGTCCTACAGCCGTGTGCTCAGCGACGCGCCAGCGCCGACCATGACCACACGCTGCACAACTCCTGCGTGCGGCCAGTTCGTCCATCCCACCGAGCCGCGCGCGCTCACCCTGCGCGAGGCGGCGACGATCCAAACGTTTCCGCTCGAGTACCAGTTCCTCGGCGGCCCCGGCCAAGTCGAACGCCAGATCGGCAACGCCGTCCCAGTGCGCATGGCGCAAGGCCTCGGCCTCTGCACGCTTTCGCTCGTCGCCGCGTAGCCTCGCCCCGGTGCGCCGGTTACCCTGACACGATGGCGACCGCCCCGCCGATCGAAACAACCGCGCCCCCGCGCCAGCTCGAGCTGGCGTTCCACGGGCGCGTGATCGACCACCTGGGCATCCAGATGTACCAGAGCCCGATCGCGGCGGTGGCCGAGCTCGTCGCCAACGCCTGGGACGCCAACGCCGAGCACGTGCAGATCACGTTCCCTGACGCGCTCGACGGCGAGGCAGAGATCGTCATCGCCGACGACGGCTGGGGCATGACGTTCGACGAGTGCCAAACGCGGTTCCTCGACGTGGGCCGAAACCGGCGCGGCAAGGAGCCGGTCGAGAAGACCCCGGAGAAGCTGCGGCCGGTCCTTGGCCGGAAGGGTATCGGGAAGTTCGCAGGGTTCGGGATCGCGCACGTAATCGAGATCGAAACGATCAGCCGCGAAAATGGCGAATACACCAAGTTCTCGCTTGACCTCGACGAGCTACGCAAGGGCCGCTACACCGAGACGAAGCCCGCCGAGGTGACGGTGATCGCCTACGCCGCCCCCGACGACGAGCGGCGCGCCAGCCACGGAACGACCGTCCGCCTGAAGCGGCTCAGCCTCAAGCAGCGCCCCTCGCCGGCGGTACAGGCGCGCGGGCTCGCACGGCGCTTCCTCCTCCACCAGCGCGTGGCCGACTTCGAGATCACGGTTGACGGCAACCCTCTTCCTGCCAGCGCGGGCGAAGAACCAGTCGAGTTCCTGTTTCCGGGCGAGTACACCGACAAGGAAAAGCCCGACGGCCTGACGATCGCAGACGACGGCTTTGGGGAAGAGACGCTGTCGACCGGCGACAGTGTCCGCTGGCAGATCGGCTTCTACAAGGAGCCGATCAAGGACGACGAGCTGCAGGGCGTCGCGGTCTTCGTCGGCGGGAAGCTTGCGCAGACGCCTTTCTACTTCGATCTCTCGGGCGGGACGACCGCGCAGGCCGGGCTGCCGTACCTGTCGGGCCTCGTCGAAGCCGACTTCCTCGACCAGCAGGGCGATGACCTGATCGCGACCGAACGGCAGCGCGTCGACTGGAACAACGAGCGGAGCCAGGCGCTCCTCGTCTGGGGAACGAAGCGGATCCGCGAGCTGCTCACGCTCTGGAACGACCGCCGCGTGGAGAAAAAGATGAAGATCCTCGACGAGCGGATCGAGCCGTTCGCCGACCGCCTTGGCCGGTTCCAGAAGAAGGAGCAGCAGACCGTCCGGAACGCGCTGAAGAAGGTGGCTGCGATCCGGTCGCTCACGGACGACAACTTCGTCAGCCTAGCCGAGTCGATGCTCGTAACCTGGGAGAGCGGGCGCCTTCACGACCTCATAGAGACGGTGGCGGAGGCGCAGGAGATGTCGGACGACGACCTCGTGGCGATCTTGGTCGAAGCGAACGTCCTTACAGCACTAGCCGGTGCCGAGTCGGCGCGGACTAGCCTCCTCGTCGTCGAGGGCCTGAAGGACCGCGTCGACAAGAAGGAGCTAGAGAACCCGCTGCGCGACTACGTCGCTGCGCACCCCTGGCTCCTCGGACCCGAATGGGAGACGTACAAGCGCGAGACATCGGTGACCAACCTCTTGAAAGAGGCAAGAAAGGCCGCGGGCCTCGACAATCCCGAAGCGTGGCCGAAGCGGATCGACCTCACACTGAGCGCTGGGCGCACGCTGTCGATCGTCGAGTTCATGCGCCCGGGTGTGACCGTCGACTTCGACCACCTCTCGCGCTGGGAGAACTACGTCCTGACCGTACGCGCCGAGGTCAAGGCGAACAACGCGCTTGGCTTCGAGTTCGTCCACGGCCTGCTGGTAGCGGACAACCTCGGCAAGAAGCCGGCCGTGATCGACAAGCTCGACAAGCTCGCTGCGGACGGGATGCGTGCGATCGACTGGCCCACGCTGCTGGGACGCGCGGCGTCCGAGTGGCGCGAGCACTTCAGCCTGCTTGTCGGCCGAGGCGAGGAAGACGAGAGGCTGCGAAAGCTCGCGGACGAACTCGGCATTCCGGTCCCCGAGCAACTCCCTCCACCGGCGCCGACCGAGTAGCCGGTGCCGGCAGCCGACGCGACGGCGCTCGCGCACGTGCTCGCCGAACGGCGCGGACCTTTGCCGTCGGCGCGCGAGGTCCCGTCCGGCCCAGGCGTGTACGCCGTCTGGGGTTTCATCGACTGGCCCTCCCTAAAGCCCGCCCCGCGAGCAGATGCCATTCTCTACGTCGGCCGGGGTGACCCAAGCCTGCGTCGCCGCTTCGCAGAAGAGTGGCGGCCGAAGAACTCAGGGCGCTCCTCGCCGCGGCGCACGCTCGGCGCGCTCCTTCAAGCGGAGCTCGCCCTCGTGGCGGTTCCGCGCGAGGACCGCGACGCCGCCCGCGGTGCGCGGTACTACTGTTTCGGGGCCGGCGGCGAGGCGAGACTCACCGAGTGGTGCGATCGGCACCTGGCGTTCGCAACTGCAGACTGCGCACCGGGCGACGCCGACGACCTCGAGACCGAACTTGTCGCCTTGCTCAGGCCGCCACTCAACCTGACGAAATGGCGGAATCCGGACGGTGCTCGCCTGCGGGCGCTCCGGCGCAAACTCGAGCGCGAGGCTCTCACCGCCCAGCGGGTCGCCGGCGTTCCTTGACGATCGACTCCACCCGCCGCACCGCGTCGTTCAAGTCCTCGTGTTCCCATACCCTGACGACGGACCAGCCCGCAGCCTCGAGCTGCGCGGTCGTGTCGGCGTCGCGGCACGCATTCGCCTCCAGCTTGCGCGTCCACCATTCTCGGTTCTGTCGTGGAATCGAACCGTGCGATGGACAGAGATGCCAGAAGCATCCGTCACAGAAGACGGCGATCTTCAAGCGGGGAAACACAATGTCGGCGCGGCGCCGAAGTCCCTGCAGCGGGGCAAAATCGACGCGATACCTGAGCCCTCGCCGGTGCAGTGCCTTGCGCAGCGCGACCTCGGAGGGTGTGTCGCGGCGGCGCGTGTTCTGCATCTTCCGCCGTGTCGCCGGGCTGGAGGCCGATGGCCACCCAGAACTCATCACTCCGCAGGCTACGCACACTCGTCCACCCGCGGACAAGAAGCGCGTGAAAAGCCTGGATGGAGCCGAGCTGAGTGCGAGCGCCGACGCGGTGGAAGCCTGATGGCAGCCGGCAGTGCACGGGCTCGGCGCTGGCTCCGGGACGAGAGCATGCTCGCCCTCGACCTGTACTTCCGCGAAGGCCCAAACGCACCTCGCACGTCAACCGACGAGTTGAGCCACATACTGCGTGCGTTCCCGATCGAAGCCGAGCTCGCGGCCGATCCCGGTTTCCGCAGCGAGGCTAGCGTCCGCACGAAGCTGGCCAACTTCCGCGCACTTGATCCACGCGCGACGGGCGGCCTCACACATGGCAGTGCGCTGGATGCTGCGATCTGGGGCGAGTTTCAGCACGACCGGAACGGGCTCGCGTCCCTCGCCTCAGTGATTCGCGCGGCCGTGCAAAGTGGTGAGACCGCCGAGGTCGAGCAGCCCGATGTCGACTTCGTGGAGGCTGAAGAAGGGGCGATCCTCACGCGCCTCCACCGTGTGCGAGAGCGAAGCCGGAAGCTCGTTCAGCGGAAGAAGCAGAGGGCTCTGAGACAGCATGGCGAGCTTGCGTGCGAGGCCTGCGGATTCGTGTACGCAACCCGTTACGGGCCACTTGGCGCGAACTTCATCGAGTGCCACCACCGCCAGCCCGTCTCCGACTTACTTCCAGGATCGAAAACGACGCTCGAAGACCTGGCGCTCGTTTGCGCGAATTGCCACCGGATGATCCATTGCCGACGCCCGTGGCTCACCGTCGAGGAGCTGCGCGTGCTCGTCCAGGCACTGTAGGCGTACCGGTACCGGAAGAGCGACTTCTGCAATGAAGACAATCTCTCGCCAGCCGGGCTCATCGGCAAGCACCGCCGTGAGCGCCTCTGCAGCTTCCTCATACGAGGAGTACCACTCGATCACGTCATCGACTTGCCGGCTTGCGAGAACCCAAAGATTCACGACACGACAAGTGAAGCCCCGGCGCGAGCTTTTCGCTAGTCGCCGTTTCGGACCTGTCCGAACTGCGCAGCGCCGTCCGCTTCTGTGGTCGCACTTGCAGCGAACGTCCCTGCCGACCCCAGCCAATAGCCCGATCCGCGATCGTCGGCAACCAGCCCGGTTGCTGCCACCTCCCCGCCCTCGACTGCCCGGAGCGTGTCCTCGTGCAGCGCCGGGTCGATGTTCTTGATCAGAAGGCCTTCCTCCTTGACAGAGCCGGAGTCGACATCGAAGTAGACCGTGACGCCACCGAGCGGCGTCTGAAATACACGCGTCACCCGCCCGGCTGCAGCAAGGACCGTCGGTGCCCACGACTCGTCACACGCCTCCCAGAAGGGACCGCAAACCGTCGCGTGAGGGCACCAGCGGCAGTGCGCAGGTGTGGGGTTGGCCTCCGGAGTGAGCGGGACCACGGCGTTGTACGCGGCGAGTTCGTCGAGAGCTTGCGCCGCGACTTCGGAGCAACGCTCGGCTTCGATGTCGATCTCGACAGGCGCACCCTGGAGCGGAAAGAGATGGGCGCTGGTCGGCCAGGTGCCACTTGCATCGTGTTCAAGAAATGCGTAGAGCTGGAGCTGGCGTGCGTAAGCGTCTCTCGGCTGATTCGTCTCCCTGTCCATGACGCCGCCGCTCTTGTAGTCGATGATCTGGTGGCGCTCGGTGCTCCGAATGATGAGATCCGGCCGGCCGTAGAGGCGGCCTCCTTCGGCCGCCAGCGGCTGCTCTGTGAGCAGTTCGGTGTCTGCGGGCAAGGCTTCCAGAAGCTCACGGATGCGTCCGGCGACGTGAAACAGCCTGGCCCGCTTGAGCTGGTATCCGGGCCAGCGCGCCGGATCGTCCGAGAGCCGCTCTCTCCGCGTAAACTCGGCAAGCTGGCTATCCCACAGCTGCTCGATTCGTGACCGCCAGTCCTCGAGTTGCAAAATTCCGGTTCGTACCGCTTCGTCAAGCACGTTGTGGCAGACGGTCCCAAGCCTCGTAGCTGGCGTCCCGCCGAAGGCGTGACGAGAGGGCTGCTGCCCGAAAGCAAACCGGAGCTTGCACTCGTGGAGAATCTCGAACGACGTCGGCGACAGGCGCTCGACCAGGGCCGAGGCCGGCTGTTCGCGTCTCACGAGCCGCTGTAAATTCTGGACGCGACGACGCCGGGACGCCGCAGTAAGTTGAAGACATCGTCGACGAGGATCCGGCGCTCCCCCGCCCGCGACTCTGCGTCGGCCCAGGCGAGAGCAAGACGCTGCGTCAGGAAGTCGGGGTGATCGCTTTCGAGCGGATGCGCGACGATCAGCAGCGGCCACGGAGCACCTGAGTCGATCGCTTGCACTTCGCCGTCCAGGTCGATGCGCTGGCCACCGAAGTCGCGGCAGAAGGATTCCGCCAGGTCGCGCTCGGCTCCGCTCCAGGACGCGATGTCGACCGCGCCCGTTTCCAGCAAGTCGAGCATGTCACGCCCGAGTCGCCAGTCGAGAAGCGGGTGAAAGGCCATGTTGAAGTAGTCGCGCAGGCAGTCGTAACAGGAGCTGTCGCATTGCTCGCTATGAGGAGGCTGGCTCAGCTTTGTCATAAACGTCCTCGCTTCGGCGAGCACCTTTGCGAACTCGCTCGGGGCGCCGAGATGCGTGCAGTAGCCAGCGCCGTTCTCTAGCGCGTCGGCGAGGAACAACTCGGTCCGAACGTCGGCGCCGATTCGCGCGACTCGCAAGCCGGCGCGAAGTTCCTGGCTTTGGACGTCGAGTGAGCGGGCAGCGGCCTCGCGCAACAGGAAACCGAGCGAGTACCACGCGGCGCGCTTTGACGGGCTGAAGGGGTTGGTGTCAATGCCTTCGGGGGTGGACGTGGCACGGATGAGCAGGACATCGGTGACGTAGGAAGCTCCGAGAGCGGCCGCGACCTCTGTGCCAGGTTCCGGCTCTGGCAGGCGCAGCTCGGCGGCACGGCCCGGATCCTCGACCAGGTCGAGGGACACAAGCCCGTCCCATGCGAAGTTGCCGAGTGGCTTGGCCTTCGCGAACCGGAAGTCTTTCCCGTCGTTGTCGTTAATCACGTAGATCTGCCCGCGCCCCGCAGCGAGCGACGCGTTCACCTCGGTGCTCTCCGTGAGGCTTGCCATGTCCGGAGACACGCGGGCGGTGAGCGATCGCGCACCCCACTCGAACGTTCCTTCGAAGTCACGCGGGCGGAAGTCGGTGCGAAAGCCAACGGGCTGCGCGAGGTTGACGACACGGAACACCGGCTCGACCTCACTGCAGACGGGGCAGTGGTCGCGAATGGTTGGTCTTGGTTCGATGTGGAGGCAGTTGCGGCAGACCGCGACATCCTCGCGCGGCCCAAGCGGGTCCGGCTCGGTGATGACGGTCGTGCCTGCCGGCATCCAGCCCGCCACACCAACAGCAGTGTGGATCGCTTTGTCTTTGACCACCTGCCCGCCAGGCGCAAATTGTGAGACAGCAATCGCCAGCTCGCGGTCGATAACGCCCTTCGGCGGCCACG
Organism: Gaiellaceae bacterium; assembly: GCA_035703805.1. Taxonomy (GTDB): domain Bacteria; phylum Actinomycetota; class Thermoleophilia; order Gaiellales; family Gaiellaceae; genus Palsa-739. Next base: position 8,708 of record DASSXM010000007.1, read on the forward strand.
GATACGCGCGGCGCCCCGGGTAGCGGTGGTAGAGATAGCGCGACCGCGTCGGGAACCCGAACATCGGGAGAAGCCCTGCGTCGGCTAGCCGTTCGCTGAGATCGGCTGCTGCGCCTGGCGTGGCCGCGATTGCGTCGATTGACGGCAGCAGCTCGCTCGCCGCGAAAGCGATGAGCTCGCTTCGCTTGTCTGCGAGTTCTGGGTCGACGTGCCTCAGCAGCGCGTCGGTGATCTCTTCGATTTCTCCCGGGGAATCCGTAAGCCACTGGGCGATTGCAGCCCGGTGTGTTTGCCAGTCGGCGACCTTTCCGAACTGACCGTGGACATTGCTGCCACCTTCGAAGTCGGGGTCGAAGCCGAGCGGCCGGAACGCGCTCCGCAGGAGCTCCGCAGCCAGTACGCGCCGGACGATCTCGATCCGCCTGAGGTCGAGGTAGGGCTCCGGCGGCGGCTCCCCCGTGATCCTGTCGGGGCGCGAGAAGTAGTAGTCGTCGTGGCTTCGGCCGCGGCAAATCGTCAGCGCGACGGCGAGCGCATCGCGGCGCCTCCCTGCCCGGCCAACGCGCTGCTGGTAGTTGAAGCGCATCGGCGGCATGTTCGACATCATCACGCCCTGCAGCCCACCGATATCGACGCCCGCCTCCATCGTCGTGGTGACGCTCAGCAGGTCGATCGAATCGACAAGCGGTATCTCGCCATCGAGAAAGATGTCCTGAAAACGCGCTTGCCGCTGCTGGCTGTCGATTCGGTCGGTTTGGCCGGTCAGCTCTTCGCAGTGCAGCCGGAACGCCTCGCCCGCCTCTGTGGCGAGAAACGCGTAGTAGTCGCCATCGCCCAGTTCTTCGGCTGCCCGCGGGTCAGGCAGCCGTGCGTAGCAATAGGTGCAGATTCCGGCGGACGCGTGCAGGTGCTGGCGGCGGCAGCGTTCGCAGATCCACGCCTGCACGCCTGCGGGGCGGATGAACAGTGCAGACGGTTTGAGCAGGTAGTCCTGCACCGCACCCGTCCATGCCTGCTCGACCGCCAGCTGCACTGCCTCCAGGCTGGGGCCGTGGAGGTCCGCGACCGCCTCCCAGTACCGGCGCAGACGCGCCGGCACCGTCTGCGCGCCCCAGCGTGTGCCGGGGAAGCGCCGCATGTCACCGAGGATCCTGACGGACGCACTGACGGTTTCGGCGAACGCCTCGTCACTCATGCCTGTTGGCGGGGTGAGCGCACGCTGGGGATCGAGTGACGACCATGCAAGGCCAATCGATTCGAAGTCGCGCCCTGCGCCGCTGTAGACCGCCTGCACACATTCGTCCCGAAGCGATTCCGTGATCGCGAGGAGCAGTTGTTGTGCTTCCTGTCCGAGGTCGCCCGCCAGCTTGGTGCGAGGTTGTGCGGATTCCCAGCCAACGAAGTTGTCCGTCCACGGCGTGCGGTCCTGCTGGCGCGGCGGGTAGCCCTGCAGGGTCCAGTCGGGCCCACCGGGATTGATGCCGCGTGCGAGCAGCGAGTCCCAGACGCCGCCAATCAGCGAGTCGAGTGTTGCACCTCCAGCTTGAAAGCGGGCGCGTACGAGCTGCGCCTCGATCTGCGCCGGCTCACCCCCGAGGCCACGGAGCGCGTTCGAAACGGTTATTGCTTCGAGCGGGAAATTCTGCTGGAAGCGCTGCCAGCGCTCCTCGTTCGCGGCTGTGCGGTCGCCGATTTCGTAGGCCTCGAAGCCGTCGAGGTCCTCGGAGCGTGCCCGGACGCGCTCGTCCAGAGCTTCGAGTAGCAGCTGGCGAACGAGGTCTTGGTAGTGCCGCTTTTCGAAGCCAGCCGAGAGCTTGGCGGCATCTTGGCGGCTATCGGAAAAGAGCACGAGCTTGCGGCTGCCGTCGAGCTCGCGTAATAGCGAATCGCCGAGCACCTGGCTGACCTTCTCGAAACCGGTTCGCATACCGCGTACCGGGGAGCGCATGCGGGCAGCGTCCTCAACAGGCTTTGCGCGCGGCCCGCTTCTCCACATTTCCCAGTCGTCGCCGCATGAGGGGCAGACCGTCGGGAACGGGGCGACAAGCTCGGCACGACCCCCTGCGCCGGCAACGACATGAAAGGACCAGCCGGTCGCTCCGACGGCCTTGTTGATGAGGCGACCCGTGTGAGGCTCGTAGATGCTTCGCCTGAACTCGAACTGGTACTTGCCGCTGTCGCGCGTCCAATGCTCGTCGGCAGGCGTGTCGGTTCGCGGCCAGTACACGAGGTACGAGCGGGAGTTGCGTGACAGTGACGCCTGCTCGGGAAGGTCGTCGAGGTTCGGGATGTCCGGAAGCAGGAACGCGTCGATGTCGTCGGCGATCAGGCTGGCCGTTCCGCGGAAACCGCCGAGGAAGATGTCGCCGCAGGTCTGGCAGTAGAGGAGATCGAGAACCCTCGAACCGCACTCGCAGCGGTATTGCGGCTGGCTGTAGAGCTTCCCGACTTTGCGGTCGTCGCTGCGGTACTCGTCGGCCACGGCGGGACAGGTCGGATCGCTGCAGGCCCACACGCCTTGTACGTTGCGGAAGAAGAGGTGAGCACGGACGCGCGCGGCTGCTGCGCCTTCCCCGACAGACAAGGCCGAGAGCAAGCCTTTGACGGCTTCCCGCCGTTCGCCTTCTCCGGCTTCAGGGAAGAGAGCTTGAGCGACCTGCGTGACGCTGCGCGACACGGGCGCTCCGCCTTCGGTGCAGGCGTGGTGCAGCGCGTCCTTCGCGCAGGACTTTTCCAGCAGCTTCGTTGCCGACACCGGCTCGGGTGGCGTCCCATGGGCAAGCGCGCGGAATTCGGCGGTGAAGGAGTCGAGGTTCGGAGGCTGACCTGGCGGTGCGACTGAAACGCCGCGCACGACGGTGAACGAGTTGATGGGAGCGGCGAAAAAACCTTCGAGGAAGTCGTCGTCTCGGCCTTCCTCGAGCGAGGCGCTAGCAGCGAGGAACCGAACCTGCTCCGGCCTTTTGTCGAGCCCGAGCCGGTGGACGAGGTTGCGCAGCAGGTACGCGACTTCGCTACCTGATGTCCCGCGGTACATGTGCAACTCGTCGACGACGATGGTGAAGACTCGCGCAGTGTCTTCGGCGAGCCACTTCGATGTCGAGGAGAAAAAGGACGCGTCGCGCTCGCGCAGGAGCATCACGTTCAGCATCGAGTAGTTCGTGATCAGGAAGTCGGGCGCGTGCGCCTGCATGTCCCAGCGCGAGCGCATCTCAGCGCCATCGAGGCGCGGGACGAAGTACCGCTTGTACTCCCTCCCTTCGGCTTCGTCGTCTTGCGCCGCCTTTTTCGCGCGGGCCTCCATCGCGCGGAGCTGGCCACGCAGGCTCTGAAGCGCAGTGGCGTTTCCCAGGCTGCCCGAGACGGGAGTTGCGCCGGTGTACCGGCCGAAGTAGAACCGGTGCCTGCCGCGGTTGTCGTCGAGCCATATCCGTGCAGCTGGACTGTCGAAGGCTCGACGCAGGCGCATGAGCTGGTCTTCCACGAGCGCATTCATGGGGTAGAGCACGAGGCAGCGCACGGCGGCCGCCCGGCCGGTCTCTCCTTCGCGCTGCGCTACAAAGGCGCCGGCACCTGCCCACCAGCGGTTCTCCGGACGTGCGGTGAGCGGCTGCCAGTCTGCTGACTCCTCGAGAAGGGCGTTGACGACGGGGAGGAAGAAGGCCTCGGTCTTGCCGGAGCCCGTTCCGGCAGTGACGACCATGTTCTTGCCCTCGTTAACCGCTTTGAGGGCCGCGAGTTGGTGCTCGTAGAGGCGGGCGATCTCCGCAGGGATCAGGCCGGCGCGCGCGAAGGCCGCGAGATCGGCGTGGCTGCCCGCCGCGCGGCACGAGTCTTCGAAGGTTTCGTCTGTCAGTGCGTAGTCTCGAAGGACCTCGAGCCACGGCTCGCGCCATGTCACTTCGTCTTGATCGAGCAGGCGATGTCTTTCGAGTTGGACGCCGGCGTCGCGGACGGAGAACGGGGTGTCGTAGTAGCGGAAGAGGTAGTCGCGCAGCGAGTCGAATACGGTGAGTGCGTCGGCCACTTACGGCGCCCTACGTGCTGGTTCGACGATCAGTTCCTGGCCCAGGGCTTGGGCGATAGCGGTGGCGGTATCGAGCGGGACGTTCGGGTAGTGCCATTTCCAGTTGTCGAGTTTCGGCATCAGGCCGCTACAGAGCACGGCCGTCCGGGCATGCAGCGCGGGCAGCTGTGCCCGGAAGGGGACGGTCAGCGTCCCGTTCACGCTGTCTGGCGTGTATCGGATTTCGCGCTTGCCGCATCGCCGCAGCTCCGCGTGGACACCCAGCGCCCAGTCGAGTTTGTAATAGACGCCGTCGTCCGCAACGAAGCGGAATTCTGGTCTGCCCCACAGGTCGTATCTGTACAGGCCTGGGCCGGACTCCGTGTCGGCCCGGCGAAACGTGAGGAGCCGGGGATCAAAGCGCTCAACGCCGTAGCCGCGCGCCGCAGGGGTGGATCTGCACAGCTCGAGATAGCTGTCGAGTGGAGGGAGAACGGCGGCGAGCCGCTCGCTGACGCAGACCTCGTACGTGACGCCAAGTCTCTGCGCGAGTGACTCGATAGCGTCCTCGTCCTTCGCGGCGACCAAGAGAGCGTTCGGTCCCCACTCCTGGGCATACGCTTCGCTGTAGAGATCGCCTTCGGACGTCGCTGTTGCGAACGAATCGAGCAGTGCTCGTGTCCTTGAGCCGCAGAGGATGGCGTGCGCCCCGGCATTGGGAAGAATCGTGACCGTCGTCGGGGCGACGGCCCATTCGCCACTGTCCCAGTCGATCTCGAGGTGGCCTAAGACTGAGAGGCCGTGGATGGTGGTCGTCGCCTTTACTTGCCTTCCCTCCTGCTGGCCTGAGTTGAACAGCCAGTCGTGGGCGTCCCGGAGCTGCGGCCACGTTCCCGCGCCTTGCTCGCTGATCCAGTTGAGTAGCAGTTCGTACTTTTCCGGAGCCGAGCCCGCGGGCTGACCGTCGAGCCGCGCGCGAATCGCTTCTAGTGCTTCGGCTTCACTCGTGTACGTACCGACGAGCGCCACATCGTCGTCTCCCTCGGTCCGCTTCGCGACTTTCCACCGGCCGGTGCGAACCCATGAGGTGACCTGGTACGGGTTCTCATCGTCTTCGTAGATGCGAACGAGATCGGTCTGTGTCTTTAGTGGCAGTACGACGCCGAACCCGGCTATCGCTGGACGCGCCCGCGCTTCGACCCGAGCGGCCGGTGCTGCGGGTGCCCGATTCGCGCCTGTGCGTTCCGCCGAGGTCACGAGCACAGTCGGCGGAGTCTCAGCGGCGAGCTTGGCGGCCATCTCGGCGTATTCGGCCCACAGTTCCCGGTCTCCGGCGTCAAGGTCAGGGGCCCGTTCGAAGGCGGCTGACCATACGGCCAGATCGTGCGCGGGTGCGGTGTCGCCGGCTTCTGGCGGCATGGGGTCGCGAAGCCGCACGAAGCGTTTGCCGTCGTTCCGCTCGATGATCACCCAAACGACCTCGAACGGAGGTGCGACTTCGAATCCGCTCGGGAAAAGCCCGTCTCCGATTTGGTCGAGCCATTCAGGCCGTGACGGTTGTACCGGGCTTGCGACTTGCCCGGGGCACGCCCCGACGAGCAGATAGGAGCGAGCATTAAGGGGCAGAACGAGGGTCGTCCGTGGTCGCGGCAAGGACCTTGGATCCCCCAGCAGACAGGCGCCTACGACCACGAGCTCGCTTGCGGCGGGTGCGGCAACTGCGGTCGCGCCTGCAGATGCGGCTCTAAAGCCACTCTCTGTTGCAGCGATTCGATGTCCGATGGTTCCAGTGCCTGGCGCGGTCGATCTGCGCAACATCTCCGCCGTGCTGAACAGCAGCTTCGCGGCACCGAGCGTGATCTCGTGGTTTCCGGGGCCGAGAGCACGCTCTCGTAGAGCGATTCGTTGTCCTGGTGTGACGCGCACGCTGCCGCCGTCGACCGTAAGACGGTCTTCGTCTGACATCAGTGACGGAAGCCAGAGATCTGGTTCGCCGCCGCGCAAGTAGAGAGCGACGGCACTGTCGAGTGGCAACCCGCCGCGCAAACTCGGGCGCTCCCGGACTGTCGGTGCGAGGACCGCCAAGGGGCCGTGCGGGGGAAGCTGCGGGCTTTCTTCGATCGTGACGCCCCTGAAGAGCGTCCACCCCGGGGGCGCGAACGCAGCTTCTTCGCGCTTCCACTCGTCAAGTGCGTGGTCACCCAAGAACGTTTCTACGGCTACCGAATGGGCGTGGTCTGCGAGGACGAGGTACTTCTCACCGGGTTGGATCCGCGCGACCGAGGCCCAGCAGCCGAGGACACGGTTGCGCGCGAGGGGAACGACCGCAGCGGGCCTGTACTGGAGAACGAACTCACCGGCGTCGAGTCGCAGGCCCTCGTCCAGCCAATGCGGCTCGAGCGGCCAGACTTCGCCGTACCAGCCGTCGACAGACTGGGTCAGGCGGCGCTCGGATCCGTTCGTGCGGTAGCTCGCCTCGGTGGGAAAGCCGGCCGGGCGTTCGGCGGCGATCGCGTAGACGGGGCGAGGGGATGGCTCGTATGCGAGCACGAGCGCGCCAACCTTTCGCCCACGCTCGTCGCGGAGGACGCCGTCCCACCGGGACGCTTCGTCCGCCAAGATTCCGCGGAGCCGGTCGTCATACCGCGCGTCGGCGGCCATGTGCTTGGCGCCTTCACTCAGCGGTGAGCCAGGTGCCCATGCTTTGAACCGCTGTAGAAGTTCCTCCGGTTCGATCTCCTCCCCCGGTTCGAGGCCGATTCGTCGGAACAGCTCAGTCAGCTGCTGGCGGTCAGATTCGCGGAAGAGCGCCTGGGAGAGGGCGTAGCCGATGATCGTCCACCATGGGTCCTTCTCGACCGTGGAACGGCCGAGTCGGCCTTCGTTTGCCGTATCCAGCCACCATCCCAGTTGTTCCCAAAGCCCCGGCAGAACATCGTTGATGCCCTTGAGATCGTTGCGGTCATCGAGGTCCAGCAGGTCGCGAAACCGTGTCCAGTAGTTCCTCTTCGAAATTCCCCGCTCGCGAGCCATCCTTGTACCGGCGAGCACGGCGACAGCGAGAAGCGGAAGCGACGGCGGGAAACCTGCAGCGCCGGCGACCTTCCAGCTCGTGCACTCGCTGTCGATGCGGGCGAAGCGTCGACCGTAGGTGTCGCGTGAGAGCCTGGATCTGACGGCCGCCGTCAGACTGGCGACGCCTACATCGGGGTCGCCTGAGCCTTCGAGCGCCGCGAGCAGGTCGTCGTCCACGAAGAACGTGACGGGTTGATGCGCCCGCTCCTCGTTGAAGAAGTGTCGGCCGAGCCACTCGGTCCACTCGACGTACGTCAGTGTCGAGGCCACGTCCGCACGTACGTCGCGTGCCGCCTCCCCGACCGTCTTCGCCACCCGACCGCCTCTCGCCCGCTCGCCTGCATAGACCTCGGACGGTTACTAGCATTCCTGACGCCTTCTGTCATCATCGCGCGGAAGGGCGGGGCGGTGCCGGCATCTGGCGCGCCGGTGCGAAGCCGACCGACCGGCTCCGTAAGATCGCCCCTTCATGGGGTTGACGTCAATCGAAATCTGCGCCGGCGCGGGAGGGCAGGCGATCGGGCTTGAGTGGGCGGGCTTCGAGCACGTCGCGCTCGTCGAACTCGAGGGCTGGGCGTGCGAGACGCTAAGGACGAACCGGCCGGAATGGAATGTCATCGAGGGTGACCTCAAGGACTTCAACGCCGATGCGTACGAGGGGGTCGACCTGGTCGCTGGTGGGGTTCCGTGCCCTCCTTTCTCGAAGGCTGGGAAGCAGCTGGGGCGAAGGGACGAGCGGGACCTCTTCCCCGAGGCGCTACGGATCGTGAGCGAATGCATGCCAGCTGCCGTCATGCTCGAGAACGTTCGCGGCCTCCTTGACCCCGTCTTCGACCGCTACCGCGCGGGACTGGGACGCGAGCTGCGGAAGCTTGGCTACGCGGTGGACTGGAAGTTGTTGAACGCATCCGACTTCGGCGTGCCTCAGCTTCGCCCGCGGACGCTGCTCGTGGCGTTCCGCGAGGGCGCTGAGCACTTCAGATGGCCGGAACCGGCGGCGGCTGGCGCGCCAACGGTCGGGAATGCTCTGCATGCGCAGATGGCCAGCGGCGGCTGGGCGGGTGCAGCCGAGTGGGCGCGGATGGCAAACCGAATCGCGCCCACGCTCGTCGGCGGCTCGAAGAAACATGGCGGGCCCGATCTCGGGCCGACTCGGGCGCGCAAGGCCTGGGCGGACCTTGGCGTCGATGGGCTCGGCCTCGCCGACGCGCCGCCTGGCCCTGGGTTCGAAGGCATGCCGAAGCTGACCGTGGAGATGGCCGCGACGATTCAGGGGTTTCCGCCCGAGTGGCAGATCGCAGGACGAAAAACGGCGGCGTACAGGCAAGTCGGTAATGCATTCCCACCGCCGGTTGCGCATGCCGTCGGAGAGCGGATTGCGCTCGCGGTCGAAACTGCGCGCGACCTAGCAGCAGCCGCCGCCTAGACTCTCGCCTGACGCGACACAGGCCGTTATCGAACGGCGGTGGCGCGCGCGAGAGCCCATGCATCCACTGCCAGATCCCGACGAGCTTGTCGACCTGCCGGTCAGCTATCAGGCGAAGGCGATCTACGCACTGTTGTACGAGCACCGCGACTCACCGCTAACGATGCAGCAGATTCGCGAGCGACTCGGCGATGTCGGCCAGCAGGAGCAGCTGGACCGCCGCCGCCGCGAACTCAACCGGTACTTCGAGATAGAGCACGTCCGTCGCGGTGTCGAAACCGCCTACCGGCTCGTGCGGGAGAAACCGCGCGTGCCCGAGTCAGATCTCGGAATCTCCGAGCGCGATCGCGCCTTCGTGCTCCGCCATGGCCGCTGCGCGATGTGCGGCCGGACGCCGCTTGAGGACGGTATCCGGCTACAGGTCGACCACAAGATCCCGCGCGAGTGGGGCGGAACCAGCGCGCTGGAGAACTTGCAGCCGTTGTGCGAAGAGTGCAACCGCGGCAAGAAGAATCTGTTCGCAAGCTACAGCGAGCATTCGGATGCGATCCGAGAGGCGATTGGTCGCGACACCGTCCACGAGCGGATCGGCGAACTGCTGAAGGCACTTGATGGTGAGTGGGTACGGAGCGACGTCATCGACATGGTCGCGAGCCCGCCGGGTGACTATCAGGAGGACTGGCAACGCCGCATCCGCGAGCTCCGCGATCTCGGCTGGGACTACGAAACGCGCAAGCAGCGCGAAAGCGGCCGCGTCTGGTCGTATTACCGCGTCACGCGCTGGGAGCCATGGCCGAGCGGAAACATTCGCGCAGCTATCGGACGCGGGAACATCGCTAGACGGCGACAGGCATAGCACGCACGCGGTCGAGCACCTCGGTGATCCGCGCGACGCAGCCGCTGAGGTCAGCTTCGACTTCGAAGTCCCACAATCGCAACACTTCCCATCCCTGCCCGGTCAACGTCGCGTTCGCCAGGCGGTCGCGCTCTTTCGTCCGTTCGATCTTCGCGTCCCAGTAAGCGCCTGACTTTCCAGGCGTGAAGAAGTCGGGGTGCCCATGCCAAAAACACCCGTCGACAAAGACGGCGACACGCCAGCGGGTAAAAGCAACGTCAGGTTTTCCGGGGATGTTGCGCGGATGGCAGCGCCACCCCCGTATTCCCGCCTTGAAGAGCGCCCGTCGCAGCGCGAGCTCCGGCTTCGTGTTCTTCGAACGGATCCGCGCCATGACGCGGCTTCTCGTCTCTTTCGACAGAAAGTCCGTCACTGGCCGCATCGTTGCACGCACGGCGGAGAGCCGCCCAGTAATCGCCGGAAGTCGCCAAACCGCGAATCTAGGTCTGCGAACGACCGGAGCAGGCTAGTCCTTTGGCCCTCGGCCGGAGGTAACGTCCTGTTCGCATGCGAGCTGCGCAAGTCGCGTCGACGACAATCGCGGGGAGTCGTCTTGACCAAGCAGCCGCCTGTAGAGAAGCTTGGTGTCTCGACTTACTTCTAGCCCGAACTGCCCGTCCAGCGCTCCTCGAAGACGTTCATATCGCTCGACGATCGCTTCTCTGCGACCCAGAGCAGCCTCTGCTTCCATCGCTAGCTGGACAGGATGTTCGTTCGACCCGTCGAGCGCGGCCGCTGCCTCCGCAAGCTCAAGAGCACCGGCCGGATCCCGAGATTCCAGACGGAGCTGAGCCACGCGCCCGAGAAGGTCACCCCAGAGCGCCGTCAGCCGACGCTGCTCGCCCGCCGCCCAAAGCGCCTCCATTCCCGCGAGTGGCCCGCCGCGGAACAGCGCTAGCGCGCTTTCGAGCGATGCCTGCTCCTGTTCTTCTGTCCTAGCCTCCACTTGGCTGCGGAGGCGATCGAGGTCGTCGAGATCAATTCGAAGCCGCTTGCGATCGAGCGAATATGTGTCGCGGTCGCGCTGGAAGGCATCGCCGAGTAGCT
>DASSXM010000101.1:0-2460 GCA_035703805.1 Gaiellaceae bacterium
GACCTGCGCTGCGGCGATCAGGGCCGCCAGCTGCCAGCGGCGGTAGGCGGCGACGGTGTACAGGATGATCACGCCGGCTAGTCCGGCCGAAGCGGAAACGGCGAGGATCGGCAGCGAGACGAGGCCGAGGCCCAACGGCCAGCGCCGGCGCCACCACAGCGAGAGGCAAAGCGCCGCTCCCCCGATCGCGTCGACGACGAGCAGCGGGCCATGAAGCCCATGCGCAGCACTGTTCAGGCCCGCAATGGTGCCGAACACCGCCGCAAAGGCAAACAGGAAGAGGGCGCTGTCGATGATCCAGTCGCGCCGCGATCCTCGCGCGGGGGGCGGCTCGTCCGCTTCCGGCGCGGTGAGCCTGTCGAGCAGAGGACGAAGGCGGGTCATTCGCCCAGCGTAAGCGGGGCTAGCGCGGCTGCACAGCCGACCGAAGTCGATGCGTACACCCACTTTGGTCGCTCGAGGATCCGACCTGTGCCCGATTGCGGGTGTCCGGCCGGCCGGCGAATCGTGTGATCCGTGATCGAACCCGACCGCAGCGAACAGGAGAATCCCATGCTCACCCGCGTTGCGCACCTGACCATCCGGTACCGCTGGGCGGTGATTGGCTGCTGGCTCGTCCTCGTCGTCGTCGGCGGCTTCGCCGCCGGGAAGGTGTCGACGCGCTGGTACCAGAGTTTTTCGATTCCCGGCCAGTCCGCCTACCAGGCTGGCCAGCGCACACTGGCGGTGTTCGGCGCGGGAGTGCGGCCGCCGAGCGTCGTCGTCTTCCACACCGCCGGCGACGCGACCGAGAGTCGCGCAATCGCGCAGGCGATGCGCCGCGCGGCCGCCACGGTGCCAGGTTCGCTGTCGAGCTCCTACTTCTCGACGCACAACCCGGCATACGTCTCGCGCGACCGCCATACCACGTTCATGGAGCTCTACCCGCCCGGGCCGGGAACGTTCAACACCAACAGCGGCGCGGTTGCCATCCGCGCTGCGGCAGCGAGCGGGCTGCCCGCCGGGATCACGGTCGACGTGACCGGCCACGATCCGCTCGAGGAAGCATCGACGCACGGATCAAGCGGCGGCTCCAGCGTCCTAGTCGAGGCCCTGGTCGGCGGCCTCGGCGCACTGGTGATCCTGCTGTTCGTCTTCGGAACGCTTCCGGCCGTGCTGATCCCGCTCGTCGTCGCGGCGGCGGCGATCCTGAACACGTTCACGCTCGTCTGGGCACTCACCTACGTCACCAGTGTCTCGATCGTCGTCCAGTTCCTGATCGCGCTCGTCGGGCTCGGCGTCGCGGTCGACTACGCCTTGCTGATGATCTTCCGCTTCCGCGACGAGCTGCGCGCCGGACACGACGTCGAGGAGGCGCTCGTAGAGACCGTGACGCACGCCGGCCGGTCCGTGATCGTCTCCGGCTCGACAGTCGCCGTCGGCTTGCTCTCGATGCTCGTGCTGCCGGTGCCGTTCATCCGTTCGATCGGCATCGGCGGCATGCTCATCCCCGCCGTCTCGGTACTGGCGGCGATCACGCTCCTCCCAGCGCTCTTGGCGGTGCTGGGCGAGCGGATCAACAGCGTTCGCGTGCTGCCGGAGAGACTCGTCGACCGCGGCCATCCCGAGGACGGCGCCTGGGGCCGCTGGGCGCGGTTCGTTCTCCGTCGCCCGCGGCTGTTCGCCTTCGCCGGCATCGTGATTGTGGCTGCGCTGGCCGGGCTCGGCACGCAGCTGAACCCGCACGAGCCGCAGCTGAGGAACATCCCTGGCAGCGGCACCGCGATCGCGGGCCGGCAGATGCTCGCGGACGCGGGCATCTCGCCCGGGGTGATGAAGCCGCTCGACGTGCTCGTCGAACGCGGCGGCAGCGCCGACGCGATCGCTTCGCAGCTTCGCCGCGTCCCGGGCATCACCGGCGTCGTTGTTCCCCCGAACTGGCGCCGTGGCCCCGACTCGCTGCTCGAGGCCTTTCCCGCAGGCGACGGGTCCGCTCCCCGCGCCACGGCCACCATCGACCGCGTCAAGATCGCGCTGGCAGGCGGCGACGGGACGCTCACCGGCGTAGCGGCGGTCGATCAGGAGTTCCTGTACACCCTGTACGCGAACTTCCCCTACCTGCTCGCGTTCGTGCTCGTCCTGACGCTGCTGCTGCTTGCCCGCGCATTCCGCTCGATCGTGCTGGCGCTCAAAGCCGTGCTGCTGAACCTCGTCTCGCTCGCGGCGGCGTTCGGGATCGTCGTCTTCGTCTTCCAACAGGGCCACGGCTCGGCGATCTGGAACATCGGCGCCACCCAGTCGATCGCCCCCTGGCTCCCGCTGATGATCTTCGCCTTCCTCTACGGCCTGTCGATGGACTATGAGGTCTTCATGCTGACCCGGATCCGCGAGGCCTACGACCAGACCGGCTCCACACACAAAGCGATCGAGCTCGGCCTCGCGCGCACCGGCAAGCTGGTCACCAGCGCCGCCTTCATCCTC